>DASWNS010000423.1:0-12331 GCA_036399115.1 Pyrinomonadaceae bacterium
TTCTTCTCCGAACAACTCGAAGCTATTCAGGACGCGATTGCTTCCAAGCACGGCTTCCAATCCACGCATCACACCCTGCGGATGTTCGGCTCATGTGCCGAGTGCCAGCAGGCCAGCCGGGGCACAGAGAAGAAAGAAGAGTCAGCCGCCGAACCGCGCGTGAGATTTGTGAGCGCGCCGAGCACGAGCTAGCCAGTCACCTTTTTACATTTGCCCTTCGTTAGTGTAATTTCCAGATCGTCTCCCGTGAAAAAAATAACCTGATGATTTGAGAACCTGTGGTGGGGGTGGTGTGCAATGAGTGTGAACGTTGAATTCGTGCCGGAGGGACGGCACGGCATAGTGGCGGAAGGGACATACTTGTGGGACGCCGCCAAGCGTCTCGGTCTGCGTCTGCCTGCGGAGTGCGAGGGGCGCGGCGAGTGCGACACGTGCGCCGTAATCGTCAGAGAAGGCGCGACGCTGTTGTCCGGTCTGACGAATGCGGAGCGCACGCGGCTCAGCCCCGAACGGCTCGCGGCGGGCGAACGCCTCGCCTGCCAGACGAAGGTTGAGCGCGGCGGCGACCTCGTCCTCGAACCTGTCCCCGTCACGGAGCGCGAGGAGACGACGGAGGAAGTGAAGCAAGACCTCCGCGCGGAGTTTCGTGAGATGCCTTTGCAGCAAAAACTGACCACGCTCGTCGAACTGGAAGCCATCGCCGCCTCGCAAACCTTCAAGGCCATCGCCGACGTGCCCCTCTCATATTTTGAAAAGGGGCTGGATTACCTCGTCAACTTCGGACGCACGCGTGCGCGACGGGAACGACAGGCGCGTCGCCCCGCGGAGCACGTCGCGGGCGCGAAGGAGAATCCGAAGTCCGGCGGGTCTGCTTCCTGAACTCTTTTCCGAAGGCTGGCGTGCGCGCCGCCACACGACGCGCCTTCCGTCGCGCCGCGCTCTTTGCGCCTCATCCATGAAGAACATGCTCCCACACTTCGGCGCGGCGCGACGCGCACACACTTTCGAGAAGTTGAATTTAACGCTCGCTCTCCTCCTGCTCCCGTTTCTCTACACCGCCTGTACGAATAATGCGCCGACGAACAACGCGCAGGGCAGCGCGACTCCCGCCGCCTCCGCCGCTCCTTCGTCCGCGCCGACGCGCCCCGCTTTCGACGGCGAGCGTGCTTTCGAGCATGTGCGCAGGATGGTCGAGATCGGGCCGCGCCCCGCAGGCTCCGCCGAACTCGCGCGCACGCGCGAATACATCACGGGCGAACTCGAAGCCACCGGGTTGAAAGTGACGCAAGATAAGTTCACGTCGCAAACGCCCGTCGGCGCACGCGAGTTTGTGAACGTCACGGCGGAACTCGCGGGCGAATCGACGGACGTGATCATCGTCTCCAGCCATTACGACACGAAGCCTTACAAGGAGTTTCGCTTCGTCGGCGCAAACGACGGCGGCTCTTCCACGGGCGCGCTCATAGAGATCGCACGCTCGCTCGCCGCGAGCGGACGCCCGAAGCCGCGCTTCACTTATTGGTTCGTCTTCTTCGACGGCGAAGAGGCTTTCTGCCAGAACTGGAGCCAGTGCGGTAAGCCCGGCGCGCCCGACAACACTTACGGCAGCCGTCGCTACGTGCAGCAACTCGCCGCGCGCGGTGAGACGAAACGCGTCCGCGCCATGATCCTTCTGGACATGATCGGTTACACCGATCTGGCGATCCCGCGCGAAACGCTGAGCACGCCTTGGCTCGTAGACATCATCTGGGAGACGGCGGACGAACTCGGCTACGGCGCGCAGTTTCCCGACACGGAAGAGAGCGTGGAAGACGACCACATCCCGTTTCTGCAAGCCGAGATTCCGGTCGTCGATCTGATCCAACTCGGCGGCTATATGCGTTACTGGCACACGCCCGAAGACACGCTCGATAAAATCTCACCGCGCAGTTTGCAGATCGTCGGCGAGACGGTCATCGCCAGCTTGCCGCGCATCGAACAACGCCTCGCCGGACGATCTTAAACGGGCATGTAGAGACGGCGGAAGTAATGATAGAAGAGACGCGGAAGCGACGGCAGAGAAGATGATGACGACAAGGAACGTGAAGAGAATCGCGGTCGTCGCAGGCGACGGCATCGGGCGAGAGGTGACGGACGAAGCTCTCGGCGTGCTCGAACAGGTGCGCGAGTCGCACGGCGTCACGCTTGAGTTCCAGCATTTCGACTGGGGCGCGGATAAGTTTTTGCGCGAGGGCGTGAGCCTCCCCACCGGCGCGCTCGACATGCTGACGCGCGATTTCGACGCGATCCTCGCGGGCGCGTTCGGCGATCCCCGCGTCAAGACGAACCAGCACGCGGAAGATATTCTGCTGGGCATGCGGCGCGGCCTCGACCTGTACATCAACCTGCGCCCCGTGCGCCTGCTCGACGCGCGCCTGACGCCGCTTCGCGGACGCCGCATTGAAGACGTTGACTTCGTAGTCTTTCGCGAGAACACGGAGGGCGCGTACATCGGCGCGGGCGGGTTCTTGAAGAAGGGGACGCCGCACGAGATCGCCACGCAGGAGGAACTAAACACGAGACAGGGCGTGGAGCGCATCGTCGTCGCGGCCTTCGAGTACGCGCGCAGGCACGGCAGAAAAAAAGTGACGATGGCCGACAAGTCGAACGTGCAGCGATACGGCGGCGACCTGTGGCAGCGCACCTTTCGCGAAGTGGCGGCGGGCTATGCCGACATCGAAGCGAATCATCAATACGTTGACGCGATGGCGATGTTCATGGTGCTCGATCCGGCGCAGTATGATGTGATCGTGACGAACAATCTGTTCGGCGACATCCTGACCGATCTGGGCGCGGCGTTGCAGGGCGGATTGGGAATGGCCGCGTCGGGCAACATTCATCCGGGGCGCGTCTCTCTGTTTGAGCCGGTGCACGGCAGCGCGCCGCCGCTGGCAAACAAGAATGTGGCGAATCCGGTAGGGTCTATTCTGACCGCAGCGATGATGTTAGAATACCTGGGATTCGACGAAGCGAGCGAAGCGGTCGAAGCCGCCGTCGGCGCAAGCATTATCGCAGGCGACACGACGCGCGATCTCGGCGGAACGCTCTCCACGACGGAAGCCGGAGCCGCGATTCGTCGTCGCATCGGGGCGAGTTCGTCGGCGAACTCTTAAAATGAGCATGGCACATGGGGGTTAGCGGGTCGCAAGGCGGCGCGCGAGAAGTCTTATGGGTAGTAGGGGCAGAGACGCAGGACAGAAGTTAGTCGCGATCATCGTGAGCCTCGCGATGCTCGCGTTAATGGGCATCCCGCCGACCGTCATCATCTTTTTCGCCACCGTCGTCTATTTCGTCTGGCGCGCGGTCGATCGCTCCGAGCAACACGAGACGCGCCGCATCTTCGATTTCTACCTCGCCGCCAACGAGGTCCTGCGCGAAGACGAACGCCGCTGGTTCGGCTTTGAGATCACGGAAGTGATCGGGCAGGGCGAGGCCGTCGTTCATTCGATGGCCGACGCGCCGCCGCTGGCACACTTCGCGCTCGGCGCGCTCTATCATCGCGCGGGCGACCACGAAGCGGCGACCGAACACCTCGCTTACGTCTCCGAAGCGGAAGCGGGCGACGAACAGCATTGCATTTCGCCTTCGCCCGAACTGCGCCGTTACGTGCGCATACTGCGACGGCTCGAACGCGACCCTTCGGAGGGTCCGCAGACGCTCGCCGCCGTGCGCAATCTCGAACGCACGCGTCGCGCTCAACTCGCCGCGCTGCTCGAAGAGAGTCGCAAACTCAGCGTCTCATCTCCGGCGCTCGATAGCAGGACGGCGGCGCGCGACTCATACGCGGGCATAGGGCATGCCGCCCCGCGCGAAGATGCTCCGCCCCGTCTGCCCCTCGCCGCAAACACCAACGCGCCGCACCCGCTCTCGCCTCCGCCCAAGCCCGCGCCGATCTCCGAAGTCCTGCGCGACTTGTATGAGGAAGAGAAGAAGACCGCTTGAAAAAACGTCAGTTGTCCGTGGTCAGTTGCCCGTTGTTTGTGCTGACCGGAGAAATGGCTAAAGATTGAAATGGACAAACTGCCCGAAGCACAAAAATAACCGACACCCGACCACGGACAACTGACGGCTTTTAATGGCGACTGAGACGATCATCGGCAGTTATCGGATCGAGGAGCGCATCGGGCGCGGGGGGATGGGCGTCGTCTATCGCGGCCAGCATACGAAGCTCCCGCGCGAAGTCGCCATCAAATCCATCAACCCGCGCGCAGGCGATCACGACCTGCGCCACATGCGCCATCGCTTCGAGCGCGAAGCCTTCATCCAGTCGCAACTCGATCACCCGGGCATCGTCAAAATCTACGACTACATCGTCGCCGAGCAGACCTACTACATCGTGATGGAGTATGTCGAAGGGCGCTCGCTGGCGCAGTTGATCAAGCAGCAGGAAGGCCGCCCGCTCGTTTGCGAACGCGCGCTCGGCCTCTTCGATCAAATTCTCACCGCCGTCACCTACGCGCACACCTTCACCTATCAGGATCAGGACGGCGCGGCGCATCGCGGCATCATTCACCGCGACTTGAAGCCGCCGAACATCCTCGTCACGCCCGACGATAAGATCAAGATCACGGACTTCGGCATCGTCAAAGTCGTCGGCTCGGAGACGACCGACACGTTCGGTGGGGGCTACGGCTCGCCGCGCTACGTCTCGCCCGAACAGGCGGAAGGATTGGAAGTTGACCAACGTTCGGACATCTACAGTCTGGGGATCATCCTCTACGAGATGCTGACGGGCGCGCCGCCCTTCGGCAACGAGCGGGAACCGATGACGCGCACGGAGATTTTGCGCGCACACGTCGAACTGCCGCCGCCGCTGCCCACCGAGATCAATCCCTTGATCCCGCTCGAAGTCGAGTCCATCATCTTGTGCGCGCTCGAAAAAGACCCGGACGGTCGCTACTCGACGGCGACAGATTTTCTACGCGCGATCAGGGTCGCGCGAGAACGCGATGTGAGCGATGTTCCCGAAGAGGCCGAGGCGCAGCCGAAAACTTATCGCCCCGTCGGCACGCACGAGTTGCACGCGAGCGTGGACAACACCGTGCGGCAGGATTACATCACGCAACCGATCCGCAGCGGTTCGTGCGCCGTGTGCGGCACGGAGGCGGAGGCGGACGAAGAGTATTGTCTGGCGTGCGGCGCGGAACTCGCGGCGTCGCCCGCCACCACCAGACTCGCACACCGGCAGGCGAAGACGCCCGAGGCCGTCAGGCAAGTCGGCGCGCTGCGAAGGTCGCAACGCGGCAAGTGGGTGGTCGTCGGACTCATCGCGCTCGCGCTCTTGAGCGGCGTGCTCATCTACATGCGCTTCTCGCGCGAAGCCGAGCGGCGCGCGCGTGCGGCTGCCGTCGCGCCAACCGTCGCGCCGCAAGTTGCCGCGCCGCCTTCAATGCAGACGCCGCCCGCGCCTTCGTCCCTCATCGAACTCGCCGCGTCGCGCGTCGCGGTTGATTCAAGTTATGACGGGTACACGGCGAAGCCTCTGAACGACGGCGTGGTTGATGTGAAGCGGATCGCGGGGATGCGTTACAACGAAGGGAACTGGGCTTCGGCTGAGACGCAGCAAGCCCACTGGATCGAGTTTCAACTACGACAACCCGCGCGCATCTCCGCCGTCTACATTTACTGGGGCTTCGACCGCGACCGCTTCGTCGCCTCGCGCCGCGTGGAACTACAGACGCCCGACGAGCGCGGCGAATGGCGCACGATCTCGACTATCGAACCCGGCAGCAATTACGACCGCGCGGCCTTCGAGTTTGCGCCCGTCGAGACGGAGCGCGTGCGCATCCTTCAACCGTCGCAGCAGGGACCGAGGGGTCGGCCTTTCGTGATGTGGGTGCGTGAGGTTAAAGTCTTCGCTGTGGCCGAAGACTAAATCGATAGACTAATTCAATCCGCTCGCCACGCTCGATCTAAAAATCTCTAAATCGCATCCCGCCGCGCCGCCCGTCAATGCCCGCCCATTGCGTGCTGATTCTTGTAGAGTGAGAAGACGTAACCGTGCCTTTCATACCAGCGCGGCGTGTGCAGTTGAAGGGTCGCGCCGTGCTGGCGGATAACTGCGGGCGGGTTCTGCCCGTCGCCAAACGTCGTGTACGCGCTCACGCGTTCAGCCCCGCCGGGAGAAGAGAAGACGTGATGCACGACAAGCACCTGCCCCGCCTCTCGCATCTTGAGCGGTGTCCACGGAGTCCTGACGAGTTGATCTTCTGCGGGAACGGGAACGAGCGTCGCGTCTGCTTGCAGCGAAGCCAGCGCGTATGTGTCCCAATAACCGCCGAGCAGGGGCGTGCCGGGCGGCGCATTCCGTGATAAGTCTGCCGCCACCTCGGACATTTGCCTGTAGGTCGGCTCAATTTGAACCGGAGGAAATTTTAAGGCGAGCAGGACGAAGCAGGCGAGGGTGAGCAGCGGGAAGGCGTAGCGACGCGCGGCGTCGAATTTTTTCGGGATGCGGACGAGCCACACCAGCGCGAGCAGTCCGGCAAACGTCCCGAACATGTATGTCAGGGCAAGATAGCGCGCCCCGTAAGCGTTGAGGCGCATCCACGAAAATATAAACGAGGTGACGAAGTTGATGACGGCAATGGCACAACTGCCAAGCAGCAGCACTTCGAGATCGAGTCGCGGATTCGCCGCGACGCCTTCGTCGCCGCTTAGACTCTCTTCTTCCGGCGCGCGGCGTCGGAGATAACTGAGGAGTTGAAACGCGACGAACGGAGCGGCGCACACGCCGAGCAGCGTGAGAGCGTACCACGGCGCGTCGAAGAGATTGTCCAACTGGTGGCGGAGATTGATCCGCAGGTAGCCCCAATCGAATTCGACCGGCGTGCGATAATCCTGCCCAAAGTGTCTGAGCGCGAAACGATGGTAGTTAGCTTGCAGCAGACGTTGGGCGGCGAAGCCCGCGAGGAGCGGCAGCGCGCCCGCGAAATTGGCGAACGCGAGACGCGGCGAAGCCTTCCCGCGACGAAGCGACAGGATGCGCGCACGCACACATTCCAGCGCGAAGAAGACGCAGAGGATCGGGACGCTCGAAGGCGAAGTCCACGCGGCGAGGAAGGTGAAACCAAAAGAGAGCAGGTGCCGGATGACGGCTTTGCCGCGACTCCACGAAATCACCCCGAATTGATATTCGCAGCTTCGGCGCAGACTCCACCAACCGAGAAACAGCGCGGTCGTCTGCCAGGCGAAGCGTTGGTTGAGCACGAAGAAGTAGTGGCTGACGGTCGGGTGCAGGCAGAGCGTCAACAGAAACAGCGCGCCCGTTAGATAGAAGTATGATCTCGTCAGGGCGACGATTAAGAAGAAGCTGAGGAAGAGCCACGTCGCCTGCATGATGTGGATTTGCAGTGGCGTCCAGCGGTGGCCGGTGGCGCGCTTTATCAGCTGGCAAATGAGAGACGGCCACGCGCCGACCTGATCCTGACCGTAGATGTACGTGCGGAAGGCGTCGATCCGTTCGTCGTTCGCCATCAGCACGGGGAGCGCGCTATCGGAGTTGAAGGGCTGCACGTAGACGCTGTCGGGCGCGAAGACGGAGATCGCGCGGACGAGGAAGAAACCCCACACCAGCACGACAAGGGCGCAGGACGCCAATGCTTTGGCTTTTCCCTCCGGTTGCGAGATAATCCGCATTTCCACCCCACCCAGACAAAGATGACCAAGAGTAAGGGAAGCGCATCAATAATCAAAGCCATGTTGCAGTTGATGACGGTCGCGTGATGAGAGGGTTGCGCTGGCAGAGTTGGTGGCACGCGCGGCGCGGCGACGTGGGCGCGCTCTCGATCATCTCTCTCTTCTTCACTTTGTTCTTCGGGCGCACGATCCTTGCCGGGCGATTCCTCGTCGCCGCCGACGCCTTCTATTATTCATACCCGCTGCGCACGGTGGCGTGGCGGTCGCTCCGCGAAGGCGCGTTGCCGTTGTGGACGCCGCACGTCATGGCCGGTTATCCGTTGCTGGCGATGTCGCAGTTGGGGCTGGGCTACCCTTTGACGTGGGGCTATCTTTTCCTGTCCGGCCATCTCGCCGAAGAGGTCTATATCCTTGCGCCATTCCTGCTCGCCCCCGCCTTCACCTACGCCTACGCGCGCGAACTGGGGCGCACTCGCCTCGCCGCGCTCCTCGCCGGACTCTCTTTCACTTACGGCGGCATGATGTTGAGCAAACTCGGAGTGATCGGCATGCCGACGAACTCTGCGATGTGGTTGCCGCTCGTCCTGCTCGCCGTCGAACGCGCACGCACGCGCCGCCTGATTCCCTGCCTGTTGCTCTCGACGTTTGCCTTTGCGATGTCGGTTCTCAACGGGCACGGGCAGAGCTTTTTGTACACCGGCATCGTCGCGCTCGGTTACGGAGCGTTCATCTACGCGACCGCTGCCAGCGCAAGGATGCGACGCGTGGAAGGCGCAAGCCTCACGGCGCGCGGGCAGGCGTGGCGACCGCTGGCGGTAGCAGTTGGCGGGCTGTCGTTATCGCTCGGCATCGCCGCTTTTCAGATTCTTGAGACGATGCGCGCCGTGCGCCGCAGCGTCCGCAGCACGCTCGCTTACGAAGTGTTCAGCGCGGGAGCGTTCACGCCGCTCGAAACTCTGAAATCGTTTATCGCGCCCGTCTATCATTACGTCGAAGTATCAACTTACATGCCGCCGCTCGCGTTCGCGCTGGCCGTGTATGGGAGCGTCTGCGCCCTGCGTCCGGAGGGGCGAGACGCGCGTCTGTTTTTCTGGGTGCTCGTGGTCGTGTCGAGCTACGTGTTGATGCTCGGCGGGAGCACGCCGCTCAACTGGCTGCTCTACCATGTGCCGATCTATAACCGCTTCCGCTATCCCTCGCGCCACGCCTTCGAGTGGACGTTCGCGCTCAGCATTCTGTCGGCTTACGGGTGGGACGCGATCAAACTGAGGCGAGCGCGCCTGCACGGCGCACGCTTGAATGATGCCAACCTGCACGATGCGGGTTTGCAGGCTGCGCGCCGGATGCCGCGACCGGGCGCGCGGCTCCTGGCCTTGATCGCGCTGGCGTCGAGTTTGATCGCGGGCGCGTGCTGGTGGCGGGCAATCGGTCAACCCCCAATCGCGCTGGCTGCACCGGATACGGGGTACGGGACGGGGCTGGCCGAAGACATCTATATTTTCTGGAAACTCGGCTTTACGCTGCTCGTCTGCGTCGCCGTGTGGCAGAGTTGGCGTGTGGCGGCGACGCGCTGGCGCGCGGGACTGTTGATCGGCGCAGTCATGGCAAGCTGTTTCGTAGAGCCTTTCATCATGGCCTCGACGTGGTGGTTTCCGGACGCTAAAGCCGCGAGCCGTTTCGAGAACGCGTCGCCCGCCATACGCATGCTGCGAGCCTACGCGCCGGAAGAGAATCGCGTCTATACGCGCGTCAATCTCTATCTCGTGCCGGGTTATCCGCCAACGCCGCCGCCGCTCGAACTCCCCAACCTGCCCGCGCTCGACGGCATCCACAACGTCGCCGGTTATGAACAACTCGTGCTCGAACGTTTCAGCCGTGCGCTCGGCAACGTCGGCGCGGATGCGGTCAACCTACGCTACGACGTGCAGGGTGCGCCCGACAACAGCATCTTTGAAGAGCGTTCGCACGTCCTCGATCTGCTCAACACTTCGTTCGTCGTCACCTTCGCCAACCTCTCGCCCGCACCCGCACGAGAAGGACAGCCCGCGACGCTTGCCGCCGCGCCGCCGAATTTGTCTCCGGCGCGTTGGGAGACTATGCTCGACCGCGAAGGCGTGCTGGTGTTGCGCAATCGCAGGGCGCAGCCGCGCGCGTGGCTGGTGGCGGAAGCGTCGGCGGTTGACGGCGAGGAAGCGTTGCGCCGCATACGTGGCGAGAGCGGCAACCGTAGCAGCGGCGACGACGTGCCGGAGTTCGACCCGCGCCGAACCGCCCTGCTCGAAGTGAGCGCGGAAGAGTTGCCAGCCCTTCCCGGCGGCGCGCTCGCGCCTGAGAGCACGATTCGTCTCGTTCGATACGAACCGACTCGCCTGTCGCTGGAAACAGATGCGCCGACGGCGACCGTCGCGGTTATCAGCGAACTTTTCTATCCGGGATGGACGGCGACGGTGGACGGCTCCGCGCAGCCGATTCATCTGACAAACTTTCTGCTGCGCGGCGTGGCGGTTCCGGCAGGGCGGCATCGTATCGAGATGCAATACCATGCGCCCGCCGCGCGTAACGGCGCGTTGATTTCTCTCTGCACGTTGTTATTGATTATCCTGCTGTCGGTCTTCGCGCGGCGTGCGCGTCCGGGGCGCGTTGTAGTGGGTTGAGGAGATTATTAATTTTGACCGACAGTGAGAGCTTGCAAAAATCGGTGGCGATCATCGGGGCCGGTCCCGCAGGTCTGACGGCGGCTTATACTCTGTTGAAGAAGTCCGAAGGACGAATCAAAGTCACTGTCTTCGAGGCCGATGAGCAATACGTCGGGGGAATTTCGCGCACCGTCAACTACAAGGGATTTCATTTCGACATCGGCGGGCATCGCTTCTTCTCCAAGTCGAAAGAGGTGGAAGACCTCTGGACGGAACTCCTGCCCGAAGACATGCTGGAGCGTCCGCGCCTCTCGCGCATCTTCTATCGCGGCAAGTTCTTCTCCTACCCTCTGCGCGCGCTCGAAGCTCTGTTCAAACTCGGCTTCATCGAATCCGTCCTCTGCATGGCTTCATACGTGCGCGCACGCCTGTTCCCCATTCCCGACCCGAAGAGTTTTGAAGATTGGGTCAGCAATAAATTTGGCCGCAGACTGTTCAAGATTTTCTTCAAGACGTACACGGAGAAAGTTTGGGGCATGAACTGTCGGGACATCTCCGCCGATTGGGCTGCGCAGCGCATCAAGGATTTGTCGCTCATCTCGGCCATCGTCAACAGTATCCTGCCGCCGAAAGCCTCGCGCCCGAACAGCCAGCAGATCAAAACGCTCGTCAACACTTTTCGCTACCCGCGCAAAGGTCCCGGCATGTTGTGGGCGGCCTGCGCGGAGAAAGTCGCTGCGATGGGCGGCGAGATTCTCATGGGGCGGAAGGTGACGCGCTGCGAATGGAACAAGGCCGACGGCCTCTGGACCATTGAAGCGCGCGACGGCGCGGGCACGCCGCACAGGATTCAGGCGCAGCACGTCATCTCGTCCGCGCCGCTGCGCCAATTGGCCGCGTCGCTTTCGCCGACGTTGCCCGAACGCGCGCTCGGCGCGGCGCGCTCGCTCAAGTATAGAGACTTTCTGACCGTCTCTCTGATCGTGAAAGACCGGGGCATCTTTCTGGACAACTGGATTTACATACACGATCCGGGCGTGCGCGTGGGCAGGATTCAGAACTTCAAATCGTGGTCGCCGGAGATGGTTCCGACGCCCAACCTCAATTGCTACGGCCTGGAGTATTTCTGCTTCGAAGGCGACGGGCTGTGGTCTTCGTCAGACGACGCGCTGATCAAACTCGCCACCGCAGAGCTTGTCCAAATCGGGCTAGCGGAGGCTGGCGATGTTCTGGACGGCTGCGTCGTCAGGCAGGCGAAAGCGTATCCGGTCTATGACGACGCTTACGCCGAACACGTCGCGCTGCTGCGCTCCGAGTTGGAGGAGCATTTCCCCACGCTCCACCTCGTCGGGAGAAACGGGATGCATAAATATAACAATCAAGACCACGCGATGATGACGGCCATGCTCTGCGCCGAGAACATTCTCGCGGACGCGCGCGTCTACGACGTGTGGTGCGTCAATCAGGACGCCGAATATCACGAACAGGGAGGCAGGGACACAGGGAGTTCTGTGAGCGGGATGCGGCTCGTCCCTTCACGCCTCAGCGCGGACAAGTAGCCGTGCGAGCGTTCGTGCGTCACCTTGAAATTTGTATGATCCGTATTGACAGCGCCGCCTTTCTATCTAATCATTGAAACAATGCTCACCGCTGAAATCATCGCCATCGGCTCGGAGTTGCTGACGCCGGATCGTGCGGACACGAACAGTCTCTGGTTGACGGAGAAACTGAACGCCATCGGCATCGAAGTTAAACTCAAAACTATCGTCGGCGACGACGACGCGCGCCTCGAAGAGACGATCAAGGATGCGCTGCGCCGCTCACGCGTCGTCATCACGACGGGTGGTTTGGGGCCGACCGAAGACGACATCACGCGCAAGATCGCGGCGCGTGCGATGGGGCGTCGCCTCGTGTTGAATGAAGCGGTGCTCGAAGGCATCCGCGAGAAGTTTATGCGTTGGGGACGCAAGATGCCTGAGATCAACACGCGGCAGGCCATGATCATCGAAGGCGCGGAG
>DASWNS010000424.1:0-1526 GCA_036399115.1 Pyrinomonadaceae bacterium
TGTTCGCGTTGAGCGGGGAGACTTCGCCGAAGTTGACCGTGACGACGAGGTCTTGCGTTGTGCTCGAAGTGCCGCTGACGGAGCCGTTGAGCGCGCCCGTGATGGTTGGCAGGCCGCCGCCGCCGAGGTCGTACGTCTGCGCGGAGGCCGTCGAACCAACCGCGCACAACAACAGCAGCAGCGGCAGGAGCCGCGTGAGCAGGCGGGAACGGCTGGCAATGTTGTTGAAGCGTCGCTTCATAATCTTTCGGGCGGCAAGGCCGGAGGTGCGCGTCCGTCTGCGTCTATAGAGTTCAAGCGCCGTCACCTGCGAGAGAGGTGACGACGCCTGAAACGACCGGCTGATGCACGGCGCGCGAGTTTGAATGCTGCCTCCAACTATTAGGGAGCAGCGATGGTGAAGCTGGCCGTGGCCGTCATCGTTCCGTTCTCATAGAACTGCGGTTTGACGGAAAAGATCGCCGGAACGGTCAGACCGTTGCCGTTGGTGCGGGGCACTGCGTTCAGGATACGCGGGCCGCTGAGAACCGTGGTCGAAGCGGAAAACGCGCCGAGGTGCGAACGGGCTGCCGTGTATTCAAACCTGCCGCTCGCCGCATTGATCGCGCCGTTGGCGACGTTGGTCGGGTCGCCCGAAGTATTGTCTACGTCTGCGCCCGCCGCCACGCCTATCGAACTCGGGCCGCTGTTGGGACGATTGACTGTGCCCAGACCGAAGCCGATGTCCGCCGCGCCGATCTTGCTGGTGGACGAACCGGAACTCACGATGGAGGCGCTCATCGAGAGGATATAGTTAGTATTGCTGCGCATCTTGAGCGGCACGGTGGCCGTCACGAAGCTGCTGGTATTGGAAGGGCCGAGTTCGCCGAGGTTGACCACCACGTTGAGCGCGTTATCAGCGACGCCGTCAGTGGAGATGCCGCCGCCGGAGTTGCCCGCGAGCGTCACCGCGCCGCCGGAATTGAGTTCGACGAATTTCGAAACCGTGCCGCTGATCGTCACCGTGCCGCCGGTGTTGACCTGCGCCTGAGCAACCGTTGCAGTCAGGACGAGCAGGACAGCAAAAAAAGTTACCTGTGAGAGCTGTTTGAGTGAATTGAACATAACTTCTAGCATTTCTCCTTCTAAAGGGGGATCACGATCAGGCATTTCAGGGGTGTCCGCTCGTGGGTGTCTAAGGTAGGCGGTAGTTCGGGTTCCCGTAAGGAAGTCCCACCGCGATCTTGACTTACAATCCGCGTGCCATGCGGCGGAGGAGAGCGCGGGCGAGGGGCAATTGATGAAACGATACGGTTTGACGCTTTGGGCGAAACGCCCGTGACATTAATTGCGATGCAGGCGTGACAGTAACCGCTGACTTTTTGTCAGAGCTTATGACTTTGTGTCAGCCTTCATACGCAATAACGTCGAGTTCTTTCCCGCTTCTGTCGCTCAGGCTCCGGCGGTCTGAAAGATGGGACTTAAAAACCTTCGCCAACGCAGGCGCAGAGAAAGGGGGCGCAGCGAAAGAGTTGAATCTTTCGCTG
>DASWNS010000425.1:0-2585 GCA_036399115.1 Pyrinomonadaceae bacterium
CTCCGTCGCAGGAGCTTTCGCCACGGCCTCCGTGATGATGCGCTGCAAGTTCTTGATGAAGCCGTTCGAGCCGTCTGCGCCGACCACGCCGCGCGCCATGATCTCCGGCGGGAATTCGAGTTCGCCCGTCTCTTCGTTCAGAGTCAGCACGGGAGTGAGTACGCCGTCGTAAGCCATCTGCTTGCGCTCGCGCACGGTTTCGCGCCCGATCTCTTCAAAGCCGGAATCGTCTATGAACGTGCGCCCGACATCGCGTTTCTCGATGACGGTGGCGCGGTCGGCGGTGAGTTCGAGCACGTCGCCGTTCTCGATCATGATGACGTTTTCATCGGCATAGCCCAGATGGTTTTTGACGAACTCTTTGTGCCGATAGAGCATGCGATACTCGCCGTGAATCGGCACGACAAACTTCGGCCTGACGGCCTCCGTCATAATCCGTATGTCTTCCTGCGAGGCATGGCCGCTGACGTGGATGAGCCGACGCTTCTCGTCAATGATGTTGCCGCCGCGCTTGTAGATGTCGCCGATGAGCCGCGAGATGGCGCGCTCGTTGCCGGGGATGATGCGCGCCGAGAGCACCACCGTGTCGCCCGCTTCGATGCTCAGCCCTTTGTAGGATTGCGAAGCGAGTTGCGAGAGCACTGCGCGCGGTTCGCCTTGCGAGCCTGTGATGAGATAGACGATCTCGTCGTCGGGCATCTGCTTCGCCTGATTGAACGAAACCATCTCGTTTTCGTGCACGTCGAGATAGCCGAGCCGCTCCGCGATCTCCACGTTCTTCAACATCGAACGACCGAGCACGCAGACCTTCCGGTCGAACTGCTGCGCCACGTCGAAGACGATCTGCAAACGATGTATGGAAGAGGCGAAGGCGGCCACGATGATGCGCCCCTCCGCTTCCGCGAAAATCTCTTCGAAGGCGGGAATCACGGCGCGTTCCGAAGGCGTCCGACCGGGCACGGTAGCGTTGGTCGAATCTGACAGGAGCGCGAGCACGCCCTCCTGCCCGTAACGCCGGAGCGTCCGCAGGTCAATCGGTTCGCCGATGACGGGCGTTTCGTCAACCTTGTAGTCGCCGGTGTGGATGACGGTGCCTACGGGCGTCGTGATGGCGAGCGAGAAGCAATCGATCAGGGAATGCGAGGCGCGTATGAACTCGACTTTGAAGACGCCGATTTCGACCACTTCGCGCGGCTCGACGCGATGAATCAGCACGTCGCCCAGCAGGTTGTGCTCTTCCAGTTTGCTCTCGGCCAGCCCCACCGTGTAGTGCGAAGCGTAGACCGGAACGTTAAATTTTTTGAGGATGTAGGGCAGCGCGCCGAGGTGGTCTTCGTGCCCGTGCGTGAGGACGATGGCCGTGATATGTTCGCGGTACTCGTCCAGAAAATCGAAATCGGGCACGCACACGTCAACGCCGTAGGCGCTCTCTTCGGGGAAGCCCATTCCGGCATCGACGACGATCATCTCGTCGCCGTAGCGCACCGCCATGCAGTTCATCCCGAACTCGCCGACTCCGCCGAGTGGGATCAGTTCAATCACTTTGCTCACTATTATTTCTTACTCTCCAGACTAACCGATGAACATTCATCGCAGGATATAATCTTCGGGGGAAGGTTAACTCGACAGTATAACACAAGGCGTCGCATTTCCCTTGAGCCGGATGAGGATTCGCCTGTTGACAGGGCTTTTGAGTGGGGTTCAACGCGTGTGCGATTCGAGCGTGCGCGCGAGCGACACCCATTCGGCGAGCGTCAAAGTCTCCGCGCGCCTGTGCGCTTCGATGCCCGCCGCGTCGAGCAGTGCGCTTGCGCCGCCCGCCGCTTCCACCTGTGGCAATAAGGGTGGGGGCGCGTGGCGCAGGTTGTTGAAGATGGTCTTGCGCCGCTGCGCGAAGCCCGCGCTCACGATGCGCCATAACAACGCTTCATCCGGCACCGACGCCGCCACGCTCGCGCGGACGCGGAGGCGCACGATGGTGCTCCACACCTTCGGCACAGGACGAAACGCTTCCGGCGCAACGTCGAATAGGGGATGCGCCTCGCAGTAGGCTTCGGTCAACACGGAGAGATAGCCGCGCTCGCCCGTGCCTGGCGCGGCAGTGATGCGTTCCACCACTTCGCGTTGCAGCATCAAGACCATCTCCGTCAGGCAACGCCGCTGCTCAAAGAGTCGTTGCAGGATGGCCGTCGAAATGTTGTAAGGAAGATTGGCGACGACGCGCGCCTGAGACGCAGGCGCGATGGCCGCGCAATAGTCAACCGCGAGCGCATCGCCCTCGATGAGCGTGAAATTCTCGCGCCCGCCGAACCTCTTTTCCAACACGGGCACAAGTTCGCGGTCGAACTCGATGGCGACCAGACGCCCGACCTGCCCCGCGAGCCGCGCCGTCAGAGCACCACGCCCTGCACCAATCTCGATCACAGTCTCATCCGCACGCGGCGCAACCTCACGCACGATGCGCGCCGCCACGCCTTCGTCCACGAGAAAATTCTGACCGAGACTTTTTTTCGCGCCCACAGTTTAAAAACAGTGACGAGTGACAATTGACGGGTGACGATTCACGATTGACGTTCTTTTCTCGT
>DASWNS010000426.1:0-8474 GCA_036399115.1 Pyrinomonadaceae bacterium
CAAGCCGAAGAAGTCAACCATTGCGGCGAGCGTGATGAGCAACACGATGGGCGTCAGCCCGACGAACAGGTAGGTGATGACGAGACGCCGCCTGACGCGCCACATCAAGCGCGACTTCAACCAGCGCAAGCCCTGAAAGCCGTAGTACGCAGCTGTGAAATAGATGAGGACGAGCGCGAGCGTGAACAGTTTTCCGACGATGCCTTCGCGGTAGAAGCGGCTGTTGTGGATCATCAACCACAAGGCAAACAGAGCCGCCGACAGGATCGCGGCGCGCGGCATCACGCGGCGCAACCACACGCGCAGTCCTTCCATCCTGTGCTTCACATTTTCCATCAATACTTACAACTCGCGACGGTTGGCAATTCTCGACCTTGTACGTCTCGCAAGCCGGAGGTGTTCCAGCAGGTTAAGACGTGTATGGAGGCTCATACGTTTCTACAAAATTGAGTGAAGCACTCCCCTTCTTCACGCTTCGCTCAACGCGCGCACGTGCGCACGCGCCGACGCGCCGAGCGCATCCAGATTGTAGCCGCCTTCGAGACAGGAGACGATACGACCCGCGCACGCGCTCGCCGCCCACTGTTTGACCGTGCGCGTCATCTCCGCGAAGTCTTCCTCTTCCAATAACAACTGGCCGAGCGGGTCGGCTGCGTGCGCGTCGAAGCCTGCGGAGATCAGTATGAGATCGGGCGTGAAAGCGGCGGCGATCTCTTCGAGCGCGGCGTCGAACGTGCGCCGGTGTTCGCGCGCCGGAGTCGCGGCCTTGAGCGGGACGTTCAAGGTGTAGCCGCGCCCGCGCCCCTGCCCGTTCTCGCCGCGCGTGCCCGTGCCCGGATACCAGGGGTATTGATGCGCGGAGAAGAAGAAGACGGTCGGGTCGTCGTAGAAGATGCCCTGCGTGCCGTTGCCGTGATGCACGTCCCAATCGACGACGGCGACGCGCTCGATCTCCCTGTAGCGCGACTGCGCGTAACGCGCGGCGACGGCCACCGCGTTGAAGAGACAGAAGCCCATCGCATTTTCGCTCGTCGCATGATGTCCGGGCGGTCGCGCCGGAACAAAAGCGTTGCGCGCTTCGCCCGCCATGACCGCATCCACTGCGCGACACGCCCCGCCCGCCGCGCGCAGAGCCGCATCGAGCGAACGCATCGAAATGATCGTGTCGGCGTCCAGATAGCCGCGCCCTTCGCTCACGGCGCGTTCGACGCGTTTGAAGTGCTGCGTCGTGTGCGCGGCCTGCACGTCGCCGCGCGGCGCAAGCGGGGCTTCGAGTTCCAACAGTTGCGACCACAACCCGTCGTCGCCGCGCAGAGCCTCCATCACGGCGACATAACGCGCGGGGCTTTCCGGGTGGTTGTCGCCCGTGTCGTGCTCTTCGTAAACCGGATGATGAATGATGGCCGTCTTCATAGACGCGGATTATGCGAGAGCGCGCGTGCGCGGTCAAACTGGCAACCGGAGTTTAACTTATAACGGTCTGCCGTAGAGTGCTTACGCGCCCCCAGGCACTTCACTCCCCATCTCTGCGCTGAACTTTTATGCCACTCTCATGCGCCGTATCTGTATGGCTATCATGCGCGGCTGTAGTGAAAATCTTCCGGCGCAAAGTTGTGTTATGGTTAAAGCGTCAGTAATTTTACGTTTTCGCGCGGCGCACGCCTCGCCGCTTCGCGGAATAAGATTTGCACTTGGGAGCGGCGTGATACGTCTCTCCCATAACCAAATTTCAGCGAAGAATTAATTATCAGGAGACATTTGACATGAAAAGATTGATTGCAACTCTGGCGTGCCTCGTCCTTTTGGCGACGATGATCATCGTCCCGGACACATCGGCGCAGGAACGGAGACGACGTTCACGCTTCGGACGTAAAGCTCGCACGGCGGCCATCATCGGCGGCGGCGCGGTCGCGGGCGGACTCATCGGCGGCAAAAAAGGCGCAGCCATCGGCGCGGGCGGCGCGGGTCTTTACGCTTTCAACCGTAAGGCCGCGCGGCGTCGTTTCAAAGGACGCACGCGCACCATCGGCACGGTCGCCAGCGGCACGGCTCTCGGCGCGGGCGTCGGCGGCGCGGTCGGCGGCAAGAAGGCCGCTATCGGCGGCGCGCTCGCGGGTGCGGCGGGCGGCGCACTCTACAGACGCAGCCAGCGTCGTCGTCGCAACTAACGAAATTCACGTTTGGGAGAGTGGCCGCTTTTGACATCCGGCCACTCTCTTTTGCGTGCCTGTGGGCTTCGTGGAGCAGCAACGTCGAACTTTTTTTCCAACCTCGCGCCATCTTTCCGACCCGATCAATTATTTAGGAGACGACCCGTTATGTCACACGATGAAGAGCAGCAACGCAGGAGCCGCGTAGTGGTGGAGACGCCGACGGCGCGGCGCGAGGAAGTTTACACGCGCACCACGCGCACGCCCGAACCGGATCGCGGCGGACATTCGACGGGCACGGTCGCCATCGTCGCGCTCGTCGCCATCGCGGCGACGGCCTTGATCCTATTCTTCTGGATGAACAGCGGAACCGATGCGACCAACACCAACGTCAACATCGCCACAGCTCCGCCGACGCCCATCCCGACCGCGCCGACGCCGATCTTCGTCCAGCAGCCCACGCCCATGCAGCAACAACAGCCCATCATCGTGCAACAGCCCTCGACGACGCAGCCCGCGCCCGTCATCATCGAGCAGCCCGCACCGGCCACCTCCACGGCTCCGGTCGTCGTGCCTCCGGCCAACACCGGCACAGACGACGCGACGCTCGAATCCAGACTCAACAAGAGTTTCACAGACGACGCAGAACTCGTCGGCATCACCGTCACCGTCGTCAACGGCAAAGCGACGCTCATCGGCTCAGTCAAGACTCAAGCCCTCAAAGATCGCGCCGCACGCCTCGCCAACTCCGTCAGAGGCGTGCGCGGTGTGGACAACAAATTGATGGTCGAAACCGCGCCCTAAAACGCAAACGGTGCGGTAGGAACGATGAACGCGGAATGAAAGACAGGTTGCTTTCATTCCGCGTTCATCGTTCCTACCGCATCGTTTCTTCTCAGTGTCCTTCGGTGTGCTTGCGCAGCCATTCGTCGAGTTCCTCTTCGGTCGGCTCGCGCTGCAACTCTTCGCGGAGGCGTGTACGCAAATATTCGTGTTCACGCTCTGCGACATCCTCAAGCGTGGCGTCGCCGCCATCGTCGCCCACGCTCTCCGCATTTCCCGCGTCGTCAAAACTCACCTGTGTCGCCCTGTCTCCGGCGTTGCTCGTTTGCATGGAAAACATTTATCACCCCTCTCTCCTGAGTTCACTCTAACATCTGCAACTCTTCGACGCTCATCTCGCCCGTGACCGTCGAAGCATAGACGACGAGCGCGGACTCCTCGCCCTGAATCTCAAGACGACGCAGTTCATCCTTCGCCAGCAGGCGCACCTCTTCGATCAGGCACCCGGCGGGCGCAGGCTTGACGCGTGCGAGAGTTGCGTGGTCGGCCTCTGCGTCGTGCAGTTGTTGCACTTCATCGAGAAGGCTCGCGCGTTCCTCCGCGCTGACGTTCAACTCCCTCAACGCCAGCGACTCCGGCAAAAGTCCCATCTCGGCGTCGGGAAAGATCGTCCAGATGAAGCCGATGTCGAGCGACAGGTGCAGCGCATCGTCCGCCCTGAAATAGCCGAGCACGCTTGCCCCGACCACGTGCGCGATGACGTGGTCCTGATGCGTGCCCGTCGCCTCCGGCTCCCACTCCACGGTCATAAGATCTGTCCGCCAATATACACAGCAGTATAACCAGCAGCGCGCTCCCGCCCAAAGAAGAAGGGCGGCCAAACCATCGTTCGCCGCCCCTTCTTCATCAATCTCAACCTTCTGTCCGCAATCGCCTTATTTGCACTTCGAGTAGCCGCAGTCGCGGCAGAAGTCGCAGCCGGAGGCGTGTTCGAGTTGGCCGCGACACTCCGGGCATTCGCTGATCAGTGAATAGTTGTTGTTGGTCTTCGCCTGCGGCGCGGGGGCTTCCGCGTTGGCGGCGGGAGGTGGGGCGTAGGCGAGTGCGCGCGCCGAATCGGGTTGATTTTGCAGGCGACGGCTCGTGAGCAGGAGACACTCGGCCACCGCCTGTTCGGGGCTGGTCAAGAGTCGCTCGTTGAACCAGACGGAGTGCGTGCCGATCACTTTGTTGAGGCTGCGCGCAACTTCGCGCACGTCGAACGCGCCGCGCAACATCTTCGAGGCGAGCAGACCGACGCCGCCCGAGATAGGTCCGGTGGCGAAGACTTCGAGGATCATGCGCCCGTCGTGATTGACCGTGACGTAGAGATTTTGCCCGTCGAACGGGATGCGCCACGTTGCGCCCTGCAACTCGCGTGGGCGTTCGATCTGAACCGGCTGCACCGTCGCCGCAGCGTTAGCAGGCTGCGCCACGCGCGTCGTCTCAGTTGCGACCACATTTTCCGCAGCAGTCGTCTCATCCAAATTCATCTCAGCCGTCGCGGCCTCGTTGACGATGATCGGGTCGCAGGCGACCTCGCCCTTCGGTTCCGCGCCCTTCATGCTGGAGAGCACCTGCGAATCGCGCGAGCCGTCGCGGTAATAGCTGACGGCCTTGCAGCCGAGTTCGCGCCCCAGACGATAGAGACGATCAACCGATTCGAGCGTGTCGTCGGCTGCGCCGTTGCAAGTCTTCGAGACGCCGTTATCGACGTGACGCTGCGCGGCGGCGAGCACGTGGATGTGCTGCTCCGCACTGATGGACATGGCCGAGATGAAATAATCCGGCAGTTCGCGTTCGTGCTCGACGACGTATTCGGAGGCGTAATCAATCGAAGCCTGATCGGTCTGGTCAACTTCCAGTCCGAGCGCGCGTGCGGCGAGCGTGTGCACGTAGGTGCGCTTGCCGAGCGTGTCCTGCCGGACGTAAGCCCAGGAGAAATTCGGCTCGATGCCGGAGGAGGTTTCGGCGACGAGCGAGATCGTGCCGGTCGGCGCAATCGTCGTCGTCTCGTAGTTGCGCGGCGTCAGCATGTCTGCGGGGATGCCGATGTCGTCGCGCAGGAACTTGTCGTAGGCTTCCTTGTTCGGATGATATTCGGGAAACACTCCGCGCTCCGCGCCCAGACGACACGACTCCAGCCATGCCTCGCGCCTCACGAAACTCATCAACTCTTCCATGAAATCAATCGACTCCGGCGAGCCGTAAGAAACTTCGAGTTGGAGGCAGAGGTCTGCGAAGCCCATCACGCCGAGGCCGACGGGGCGCGTGCGCTTCACCACATCATCGATCTCCGGCAGCGGCCAAGCGCACACGTCGATCACGTTATCGAGGAAACGCGTGCTCCAACGAATCGCTTCGCCGAGCGATTCCCAATCCACACGCTCGACCGGATCATAGAATTTCGCCACATCAACCGAGCCGAGGTTGCAGGAGTTGTTGAAGTGTAGAGCCTGCTCCGCGCAAGGGTTCGTCGCGTAGATCGGACCCATGCTTTTGATCATGTGATTGTGGCGGTTCACTTCGTCAATAAAGATCACGCCCGGCTCCGCGTAGCGATGCGCCGAGGCGACGATGCGATTCCAGATGTCCGGCGCATAGACCATGCCGGGGCGCGGCGGCTCTTCGCGCGTCGTGTTCGAGAGGTCTGCCGAGGCAAACGCAGCCTTGTCGCGGAAGGTGACGGTCGAGCCGTCAGGGCGACGATAGATGGCATAGTCGCCGTCCGCCAACGGATCGAAGACCGGCTCAGTCCAGGCCTCGCCGTCGAAACTCAGTTGATACCATTCCTTGCGTTCCACCGCTTCGAAGAACTTGTCCGTGACGGTAACGGAGATGTTGAAATTGGTCAGACTCGTCTGATCGTTCTTCGCGTGGATGAAGCGGAGCAGGTCTGGATGGTCGACGCGCATGATGCCCATGTTCGCGCCGCGCCGCACGCCGCCCTGCTTCACCGTGTCGGTCGTCGTGTTGAAGATGTTCATGAACGAGACGGGACCGGAAGCGACGCCGTGCGTCGAGCGCACCATCGCGCCGACGGGGCGGAGTTTCTCGAAGGTAAAGCCGGTGCCGCCGCCCGTCTGGTGAATGATGGCGGCGTCGGTGGCGGTCTTCATAATCCCGGCGATGGAATCGGGCACGTCAAGGACGAAGCAGGCGGCAAGTTGACCGTTCGGCTTTCCGGCGTTGACGAGGCACGGAGTGTTTGGGACGAACTCGCGCCGCAACATGATCTCCGACATGCGGCTGTAAAATTCGTCGCGCTTCTCCGAGTCGGTTTCCGCAAGGCTCACATGACCGACGACGCGGCGCACCACGTCCGGCCATTCTTCAATCGGATTCCCCTTCGCGTCTTTGAGCGAATAGCGTTTGCTGATCACTTTGCGGGCGTTGATGCCAAGTTCGTAGCTCTGCTTTGCGGCGCGGCTCCTGGCTTCAGCGGGAATCGGATTTCCTTGTGGAGCGTTCGGCTCGATCACTGTACTCATCTTCAATTTCGCCTTTCCCGCGCTGCATTTTTTGGCGCGCGAGTCCTCATGTGTGCATTGCAATCCGGCGCGGGCTGCACAGGGCGCGCCGTTGATCAAGTGTGTTAGCGGAAACTGCGGCTGGCTTGAACGTTAAGCGAAAGATATCCTTGCCGAACGTGCCCCGGGAGTCGCGGCGTTTCGGCCTTCTGACGTTCTCGTCATCAAGCGGAGCGCAGTATACATAGCTGATATCGGGCTGTCAATACCCAGCCCCAATATATTGTATCAACTTTTCTTTTCAGCGGCATATGGTGGGCACTTTAAGAGTTTACCTTAACCCAACTTTATGCAGATTTGAGGCATCAAAACAGTTCTTTTTGCCCCGCTTTGACGCCCGGCGCGGGAAGATTCCGAGACGGTAAAAAAATTTTCGGGGCTGGCGGAAGGCGCGCGGTTGAGCGAACCTTTTTTGTCCTGAAAGGCGGGTTGGCGATAGAATATTTTTAAGGGGAATAATTTTGAACGAAGCACAAAACATGAACAATGATTCCCTCGTGCGGGCGACGGCTGCCGATGGCGGCGTGCGCTGCATGGCGGCGGTGACGACGAACCTTGTGGCCGAAGCGGTGACGCGTCATCAAACCTCGCCGACGGTGGCGGCGGCGCTCGGTCGCACGTTGACGGGCACGTTGCTGCTCGGCTCAGGACTCAAGGAACTCGACCGCCTGACCGTACAGATCGTGTGCGACGGGCCGGTTGGAGGCATCACGGCGGAAGCGAACGCGCGCGGGCAGGTGCGCGGCTACGCGCGCAACCCCGAAGCGAATCCCGACTTGAACGGCAAGGGAAAGTTCGACGTGAGTTCTGTCGTCGGCGGCGGGATGTTTTACGTCACGCACGAGTCGGGCTATGAGATCGGGTTGTACACAGACCCCTATCGCGGCTCTGTGCCCATCGTGTCGGGCGAGTTGGGCGAGGACTTCGCTTATTACCTCGCCAAGTCGGAACAGATTCCCTCTGCGGTGACGCTCGGCGTCTATGTGCGCGCGCGCGAAACGGGCGAGACTTACGTGGCGGCAGCAGGCGGCTTGATGATCCAGGTCTTGCCGGGGGCGGACGCAAAGATCATCGAGGCGGTCGAAGATTCGATCCGGCGCGGCCCGCACACCACCACGTTGATCCGCGAAGGCGCGCGTCCCATTGACATGCTCCGCGCCGCGCTCGGCGATCTTCCGTTCGAGGTGCTGGAGGAGAAAGCGGTCAGCTTTGCCTGTACCTGCTCGCATGAACGCGCCGTCTCTTTGATCTCTTCGATTGATCCCACGGAGTTGGAGGCGATTTTACGCGAAGACAAAGGCGCGGCCATGACTTGCCACTTCTGCAACGAGACATACAGGCTGGACGAAGCGGCGTTGGAGAATATTCTGGCATCGCGACGTGAACAACAAACATCGAGCGGCAAGCGGTAAACGGCGCGGGGGTTGATCAGGAAAAGCGAAAGGCAGTCGAGGTGAGTTTCCTTCGACTGCCTTTCGCTTTTTGCCGGTCGTTTGCGCGGCTTACTGTTTCGAGACGAGCATGTCGTAGTTGCCCGCCTGCCGGTTGTGATCGTCGAGCGTGCCGAGTACGTCGGATGTCTCTTCGAGCATCTGCTTGGTCATCTCGATGGAATCGCTGAGTTGCTCGAAGTCGAGCGCGGAGACGCGTTCGGGCGTCGGCAGCGTGACGACTTGATCGTTGACGAGGCCGAAAAAGTTTTCGATGGACTGCAATTGTCCTTCGACCAGTTTCACGGAGCGTTCGAGGTCGCCGAAGGCCGCGAGCCGTCGCTTCAGAATCTCCACGTTGGCCTGCTGGATGCGTTTGGCGCGTTCATCGGGGGCGTTCTCCACCGCCCGTTCGGCCTGCCTTAATTGATTCTGCACGGCCTGCTGGTTGATCGAGCGCAGGTGATTTTTGCGGCGGCGATAGACATCGAGCAGGTCAACGAAATCTTCCCAGCGTTGTTCGAGGCTTTGAATGTTCGCGG
>DASWNS010000427.1:0-13424 GCA_036399115.1 Pyrinomonadaceae bacterium
TCTCGTGAGTTTGTTTGTAAGGAGCAGCAGCCCTTTGTCTTTGCAGCCTACGCCCATCACGAGCATCGAGACGCTCTCGCTCGAACGCAAGATCAAGATGCACGAAGCGCGCGAAGCGATCATCAATCGCCTCGCGCCCACCATTCACACCAAGATCGATCTCGACAAATTCCTGCAAGCCGTCGTAAGTGAACTCGGACAGATGATGAACGTGGATCGCTGCGACGTGATCCAACTCGCTTCCGAAGGCGAGCTACGCATCAGCCACGAATGGCGCGCGAGCGAAGACATCCCTTCGAGCCTCGGCATGTCCGTGCCCATAGACTTTCGCCAACTCGCCGGACGCTTCAATCTCGCGCAGCCCATCCGCATTGACGACACCGCCGCGCCCGATCTCGATCCGAAGGTTAGTCTCCTGCCCGCGAGCCTCAACACGCGCTCGCTCTTAGTCGTGCCCGTCGTCCTCGCGGGCGACGTGCTCGGACTCGTCGGCATGCATACGGTGCGCGCGCCGCGCAAGTGGCTCGACGAAGAAGTCTCCTTTCTACAGTCCATCGCGCGCCAGATCGCGGTCGGCTATCAATACGCGCGTCTCTACACGGATCAGCAGCGCGAGTCGCATCGCACGCGCGCGCTGCTGGAGATCGCAAACACTCTGAACGCGCGCTCGGACTTCAACGAAGTCACTTCACTCGTCCTCGAACGCGCGCTCGCCCTCGTCGGCGCAGACTATTGCGCGCTCGGCGTGATGAACCCGACGGGCAAAGCCGTGAGCCTCGCCGCTTTCAAGGCCGCGCCGCACGCCGCCACCGAAGGCGTGCGCGGCCTCATCAAAGAGCACGGCATGTCAATCGACATCACGGACTATCCCGCGATTCAGGAGTTGTTCAAAGAAGGCAAGACGCTGCAAGTCTTCGACACGACGCTCCCGCCGCCCGTGCGCTTCGTCTTCAACGCGACGCTCGGCGGCCACGCCGCGCTCGTCGCGCCCGTCCACATCGGCGGGCAGACCTTCGGACTCCTCGGCCTCGTCTGGAGCGCGGCGCGCGAAAGTTTCGACGAACACGAGACTGCGCTCGTCGAAGGCATCGCGGACCAACTCGGCACGGCTCTGGAGCGCGACCAACTCTCCGCCGAAGTGATGCGCCTGCGGACAGTCCTCCACCAACGCCGCGCCGAAGACCGCATCATCGGGCAAGCCCCCGCCATCCGCCGCGCCATCGAACTCGCCTTAAACGTCGCAGACACGCAAACCTCCGTGCTCATTCAAGGCGAATCCGGCACGGGCAAAGAACTCTTAGCCAACCTCATTCACTACAACTCGCACAGCAAGGAACGCACCTACATCAAACTCAACTGCGGCGCGATTCCCGAGACGCTCCTCGAATCCGAACTCTTCGGCCACGAACGCGGCGCGTTCACGGACGCGCGCACGCAGCGGCGCGGCAAGTTTGAAGAGGCCGACGGCGGCACGCTCTTCCTCGATGAGATCGGCGAGATGAGTTTGTCTGCGCAGGTGCGTCTGCTGCGCGTGTTGCAGGACGGCGAGTTCACGCGCGTCGGCGGCAACGAAGTCATCAAGGCTGACGTGCGCGTCATCGCCGCGTCGAATGTCGATCTCGAACGCGCGGTCGAAGCGGGCACGTTCCGGCGCGATCTCTTTTATCGTCTCTCGGTCTTCCCCGTGCGCCTGCCGCCTCTGCGCGAGCGCGCCGAAGACGTGCACCCGCTCGTCATACATTTTCTCGAACACTACAAGCAGAAGACCGGACGCTACATCTCCGGCATCTCCAAAGACGCGCTCGAAGCCCTCACCACTTACGACTGGCCGGGCAACGTGCGCGAACTCGAAAACGCCATCGAGCGCGCCGTCATCATCGCGTCGGGTCGCCAGATCGAAGTTGACGATCTGCCCGAAGCCATCGGTCGCCCGCTCCTCGAAGCGCGCGCACGCACGCGCACCGAGCGCACGCGCGCCTCCGCCGAAGGCCGCCACATCAAACTCGAACTCGACATCCCCTCCACGCTCGAAGAGATCGAACGCCGCGCCATCGAAGCCACCCTCGACTACACCGGCGGCGACAAGACACGCACCGCACGCACCCTCGGCATCGGACGCAAAACCCTCTACCGCAAACTGCTCGGCTATCAAAGCGACGATTCGAAGATCTAGTCGCTTATCACGTAATTAAAGAGTGAGCCGCAGTCTAAGCAGTAGTTATGCTTTTATATCTTGCTAACGATTTGCGCTTTTGGCAGTCACGAACGGGGACTCAATCTGGCCTCTGATTTAAATGGCGCATTAACATACTGACCCCAAATTTTGGAGGAGGAAGATTATGAAACCTGAAGAAAAGCAGTGGTGGAAAGACAAACAAACGAGTGACTACAATAAGGCAAGGGATAGTTGGCATCAGCAGCAGATGTCACGCGACAAACCCGCTAAGGGTGGATGCTTTGTCGCAACTGCCGCTTTCGGAGACTATAACGCGCCGGAAGTAGTTTATCTTTCAGCATTTCGTGACGAATCATTGAGCCGTAGCGTCTTGGGACGTGGATTTATTCGTGCCTACTACGCAGTCTCGCCTCGATTCGCATCGGTTATTGAGAAGTCGAGCTTTTTGCGGCTGGCGGTTCGCAAGTTATTCTTACAACCGATCATATTTTTGTTGCGACTAATTCGTTATTGAAGTTTTCGGTACGCTCGAAAAGCATTCAGGAAGGACACGTCGATGGAGAACGATATTTCATACGAGCAGTATCTTGATAGCTTGCCCGCAGGGCGGCGGGTGGAGATTGAGCGCGTGTGGGGGTTGGTGCGGGAACATATTCCCGAAGGTTACACGGAGGAAGTGGGGGAGAAGTTCTTGAGTTTCAAGGCAGGCGCGGATTGGTACGTCGCGCTGGCGAATCAGAAGAACTACATCAGTCTCTACTTGATCCCGCTCTACATGTTTCCGGAGATGAAAGCGAAGTTCGACGCTGCCGCTTCGAAGAAACTCAAGTGCGGGAAAAGCTGCATCAATTTTCAGCGCGCCGAAGAGTTGCCGCTTGAGGTGGTTGGAGAGATCGTTGGAAGTTACGACGCTCAATCCTACGCGGGGCAGGTGCAGCAGGTGCGGGGGGCGGAGAGGCCGCCGCGAAAAAAAGGCAAAGGCACAGTCTGAGCGCATGCTGCGTGATTGTCGTTGAGCCGCTGAGAGATGATTCCGTTGGCGACTCGTCACGAGCGCGAAGGTGCCGATGACGGGTTCGCCGCGAGCGGGTGCAAAATATGCTTACGGATTTGCGACCGAGGCGTTGACGGGCGGGCGTGAGATACGCGGGCACAGCGGCTATCGCGTCCTGCGTCGCAAACGTCCCGACCTCGACGCCACTCAAAGAGCGCACGCCGTTGACTGGCTCATCACGCTCTCGATACTCGCCGTCGGAGTGTTGCTTCTGGTGCTCGGCGCGTCGGGGCGCATCACGAAGAACCTGGCCGTAGTCTATTCGCTCGGCGCGGGGAGCGCGCTGTATGCCGTCTATGATCTATATCGTTTCGCGCGCCCGCTCGCCTTTCCTTTCTCGGAAAACCTCTGGCTCTACGAGCATCTCGTCAAGATGCTCGGCGGTTATTTCGGCGCGGTCGTGGCCTTTTCGGGCAGCGTCCTCATGCTCCTGCCCGAACCGTGGCGTCAACTCTGGGCGACCTCGTTCGGCCAGACGCTCGCCGTCGTACTCGTGATCTACTACCGGCGGAAACTGCGCGCGCGCCCCTCTCGCAATCAACCCGCCGCTCATCGTCTCGCCGCCAATCAATAAGAAGCCGCACGTCGAACCGTCGAGGCACGTCGCCGCAAGAAGTTTTTCCGCCTTATTAACCTCTTGTTAAGAAGCGTTTCTTGCGCCGCTTCGCGCCTCTTTGTTATAGTTTTTGCGCGGGACGATAGACATTAAGTTTTTCACACACTAAACGTCGAAGCGACGGCGTTTCGATTCGCAGAAAAGGGGTCACGTTGATGTCCAAGCAAGGTGTACAGACTTATCGCCAGCGGCGCGGCGGCGTTGGCGGCGACGAAAGCGGGGCGAACCTCTCCACGCAGGTCACCTGCTTCCTGCTCGGCGGCGCGGTCGGCGCGCTCGCGGCTCTCTTGTTTGCGCCGAAGTCCGGGCGGGAACTGCGCGGCGACATCGCCGACGTGACGCGGCAGGGCGTAGACCGTGCGCGCGATAAAGCCAACGAGTATTACGAGGTTTCGCGCGAGCGCGCGACCGAACTTTATTCCACGGCTTCGAGCAAAGCGGGCGAAGTGGCGGGGGCGGCGCGCCAGGCTGCCACACGGCGCGGCGAAAACCTGTCAGCCGCCATCGACGCAGGCAAACGCGCCTACGCCGAAGAGAAACGCCGCACCGAAAACACCAACATTCTCAATCCCGCGCCGACTTACTACGAGCCGGATAAGTCTTAAAGAACGCGTCGCTCGGATCGCCGGAGGCGGGTTGAGAAGCAGAGACGATTAACTATCAACTGCTTGTTTTCCCATCCGCATTTCGTAGTCCGAAGTCCGAAACCTCTATGTGCCTAGCTTTCCAAATGAGCGTAAATGATCCGGCGTTCTGGTTCATGTTGATCGTCGCCGTGGCCTTCGTCGCTATCTCCGTCGCCATCGTGATGATGGCGCTCGCGGTGCGGCGCGTCGTGGTGATGGTCGGCAATCTCGAACGGCGCGCGGAGCCTCTGCTGGAGCGCGTGGCGTCGCTGAGCGAGCAGGTCAAAGAGATCGCGGCGCAGGGCAAAGAGGTGGCCGAGCAGGTGACGCTGATGTCTACGCATCTGGCGACGGCCTCCGTACACTTTTCCGAATCCTCCGCGCTCATCAAAGAAGAGGTGCGCGAACTCAAACAACTCGTCGGCTATACGGCTGTGACGGCGCGCGACAAGGTCGAACAGGTGAGCCGCACGGTTGATCAGGCGCAGAGACAGTTTACCGCCACTACCTTTTTCATCCACACGAAGCTGGTCGAACCGGCGCGCGAGTTGGCCGCGATTATGGCGGGCGTCCGGCGCGGTCTGGAAGTGCTGGTGGCGCCCGCCCCGAAACAGATTGACCAGACCTACGGAGAGGACGAGATGTTCATCGGCTGAAGAGCGCGCGCGTCCGACTCCACATTTCCGAAGTCCCAAGTTCAAGGTCAGACTTTGGACTTGGGACTTTCCGGTTTTATGTTGCAAGATTTGCATTGAAAAATTTTAGAAAACCGTTATGACTACCGAAACACCGCTCGAACTCAAGAAGACAGTCAATTTGCCGAAGACCAACTTCGCGCAGAAGGCCAACCTCGCGCAGGCCGAACCCGCGCGCCTCAAAAAGTGGTCGGAGCTAAACCTTTATCAACTGATCCGCGAAGCGCGGCGCGGGCGCGAGAAGTTCATCCTCCATGATGGACCTCCCTACGCCAACTCCGACATCCACCTCGGCACCGCGCTCAACAAGATCGTCAAAGACTTCGTCGTCAAATCGCGCACGATGTTCGGCTACGATTCGCCCTACGTCCCCGGCTACGACTGTCACGGGCTGCCCATCGAACTCTACGTGGACAAAAAACTGGGGGCGAAGAAGGCGAACATGCCCGCCCTGAGCGTGCGCCGCGCGTGCCGCCAGCACGCGACCGACGCCCTCAAACGACAGACGAAAGATTTCCAGCGGCTCGGCATACTGGGTTTGTGGGAGAACCCTTATCTCACGATGTCGAATCAATACGAGGCGGAGACGGCGCGGCTCTTCGGTCGCTTCGTCGAACGCGGTTACGTCTACAAGGGCGCGCGTCCGGTCTACTGGTGCGTCTACGATCAGACCGCGCTGGCGGAGGCGGAGGTCGAATACAGGGAGCACACGAGTCCTTCCGTCTACGTGAAGTTTCCGCTGGCGAGCGATCCGTCTGAACTCGACCCCGCGCTCGCCGGGCGCAGAGTGTTCTTCCTCATCTGGACGACGACGCCCTGGACGCTTCCCGCGAACCTCGCCATCGCCGTCAACCCGAACTTTGAATACGCGGCGATTGAAAACGGCGAAGAGGTTTACGTGGTCGCCAGCGAACTGGCCGGAGCCGTGGCGGAGAAGTGCGGGCTTGATGCGCCGCGCGTCATCGCGCGCTTCGCGGGCGCAAAACTCGACCGCCTCGAATGTCGCCACGCGTGGCTTGAACGCAGGTCGCTCGTCATCCTCGGCGACCACGTGACGCTCGGCGGCGAGGCCGACGCGGAGACGGAACTCGACGTGAAAGAGGCTCGTGATAAGTCTGCGACGGGCAAGGCCGGGACGGGCTGCGTGCACACCGCGCCCGGACACGGGCACGACGATTTTGTGATCGGCAAGCAATACGGTCTGGAAATCTACTGCCCCGTAGACCACGCCGGACGCTTCACCGCCGAAGTCGAACACTTCGCGGGCGAGCGCGTGTTTGAAGCGAACGCGAAGATCGTTCAGTTTCTCGCAGAGCGCGGCGCGCTCCTGTTCACAGAAGAATACAGACACCGCTACCCGCATTGCTGGCGTTGCAAGAATCCGGTCATCTTCCGCGCCACGCCGCAGTGGTTCATCTCGCTCGACGCGCACGAAAGCGAGCCGCCCGTCGAACATGACGAGGACGGTCGCCCGCTCTCGAACTACACGGAGAACGAGACAGACCCGCCCGTCTCTCTGCGCACGGGCGCGCTGCGCGAAGTGGCGCACAACGTCCGGTGGATTCCGGCGTGGGGCGAAGACCGTATGAGGAACATGCTGAAAGGGCGTCCCGACTGGTGCGTGTCGCGCCAGCGCGTGTGGGGCGTGCCGATCCCGGTCTTCTACTGCGACGCGTGCGATGCACCCATCGCAGACCGGTCTGTGATCAAACACGTCGCGGATATTTTCGAGCGCGAATCATCGGACGCGTGGTATGCACGCGAGGCGAACGAGTTGCTGCCGGAAAACTTCGCCTGCCCGAACTGCAACTCTTCCGCGTTCAAGAAAGAGACGGACATTCTCGATGTCTGGTTCGACAGCGGCTCGTCGTCGGTCGCCGTGCTCGAACACTACGAAGAGTTACGCTATCCCGCAGACGTGTATCTCGAAGGCGGCGATCAATATCGCGGCTGGTTCAACTCGTCTCTGATGGTGGGGCTCGCCGCGCACGACCGCGCTCCTTATCGCGCCGTGCTCACGCACGGTTGGGTGGTTGACGGTCAGGGCAAGGCGATGCACAAGTCAGGCGGCAACGCCGTCTCGCCAAACGACGTGATCAAGGAGTCGGGCGCGGAGATCATACGCCTCTGGTGCGCCTCATCCGACTATCACGAAGACATGCGCTGCTCGTCCGAAATCCTGCAACGCGTCTCGGACGGCTACCGGAAGATGCGCAACACCGCGCGCTTCGCCCTCGGCAACCTCGACGGCTTCGACCCGTCGCGCGACGCGGTCGCTTATGAAGAGATGGAAGAGATCGACCGTTGGGCACTCGCGGAACTCGACGCCGTTATCGAACGGGTGCGCGCGGCTTACGAGGCTTACGAGTTTCACACCGTCTATCACACGCTCTACAACTTCTGCACCGTGACGCTCTCGGCGCGCTACTTCGACATCATCAAGGACAGGCTCTACACCGCCGCGCCCCGCTCGCACGCGCGACGCTCGGCGCAGACCGCCCTGCACGCCATCGCCGACGCCCTCGCGCGCCTGCTCGCGCCGATCCTTGTTTTCACCGCAGACGAAATCTGGGAGAACATCCCGCGCGCAGGTGGCGAGAGCGACCCCGCCGCCTCGCTCCGGTCGGTTCATCTCGCGGAGTTTCCCGCGCCGCTCAATTTACGCGATGAGGAGTTGGCCGCGCGCTGGTCGCAGTTGTTTGCGGTGCGCGAAGAAGTTCTGGCTGCGCTTGAGAAGGAGCGCGTGGCGAAGGTGATCGGCAGTTCGCTCGAAGCGCGCGTGACGCTCGCCGCCGCAGGGCAGACTTACGAACTGCTCAAGGGTTACGAAGATCAATTGCGCTATCTGTTCATCGTCTCTCAAGTGGACGTGGTCGAGTCGGATGTGCCGCCGGCAGACTTATCTTTCGCGACCGGCGTTTCACGCGCCGGGGGCGAGAAGTGCGAGCGTTGCTGGAACTACTCCACGCGCGTCGGCGAATCGGCTCGCTACCCGACGGTGTGCGAACGCTGCGTCGAAGCTCTGGCCGAGATCGAACGGGAAGGAGGCGCGGCGTGAAGGCGCGAGAGTTAAGTTGGCGCATCTGGTATCTGCTCGCGGCTTTCGGCATCTACATGGCGGATCAGATGTCGAAGGCCTGGGCGGCGCAGAGGCTTCGTCTCGGACAGGATAAGACGATCATCGACGGCTTTCTCGATCTCGCTTACGCGGAGAACACGGGCGTCGCCTTCGGGCAGTTGCAGGACGGCGGCGCGTGGGGTCGCTATGCGCTGGCCGCGCTCGCCGGGGCTGCGGCTGTCGCCGTGCTCACCTATTTCTTCCGCACGCCGCGCAGCGACGACCGCACCCTCGGCGCGTGTGCGCTCCTGCTCGCGGGCATCGCGGGCAACTTAACGGATCGCCTGCGGCTCGGCTACGTCATAGACTTCATACACGTCTACGCGGGCAACTATCACTGGCCGACCTTCAACGTCGCCGACGCCAGCATCTGCGTCGGCGCAGCCCTCTTCGCGCTCGACCTGATTCTGGAAGGCAGGAAGCAGAAGCAGCACTCGACCGTTAACAGCCAGTAGCGTTCTATTCATGGTTTAAGGAGAAGACATGCGGCACAGGAGAAAGCAGATAGCCTGTCGGATGTCGCAATCGAATTCTCATTCGCTCAGGCGAGGCAGTAATCCGGGCGCGTTCGCATCTAATAGTTGACGGCTGGCAAATATCTCAGATGTATCCAGAAATTTTTCGCATCGGCGATTTTCCGATTAACACTTACGGCGTGCTGCTGGCATTGGCCTTTCTCGCCGCGCTGTTGGTGGCGGCGCGTCTGGGCGCGCGCGACGGGTTGCCGCGCGAGCGTCTGTTTGATCTGGGGCTGTGGTTGTTGCTGGCGGCGATTGTCGGGTCGAAGCTCTTGTTGCTGGTGGTCGAACCGGAGTATCGCGCTGCGCCTCTGCGCCTGTTGTCGCTCGATTTCCTGCGTTCGGGCGGAGTCTTTTACGGCGGCTTCCTCGCGGCGGTCTTGACGGCTTACTTTCTGGTGCGACGTTACAGGTTGCCCTGGTGGCGTACGGCGGACGCGTTTGCGCCCGGCATCGCTCTCGGTCAGGCCATCGGGCGACAGGGCTGTTTCGCCGCCGGATGTTGTTGGGGCAAGCCGACCACGCTGCCGTGGGGCGTGCGCTTCTCGGAACTCGGCCATCAGGTGACGGGCGTGCCCATCGACGCGCACCTCCACCCCACGCAGCTTTACGAATCCTTCGCCGCCTTTCTCTTCTTCGCGCTTCTCATCTGGCTGCACCGCCGCAAGTCTTTCGACGGTCAGGTGCTGCTCGTCTACGGCGTGCTCTACGGGGCGACGCGCTTCATCATCGAGTTCTTCCGCGACGATCCGCGCGGCGACATTTTCGGTCTAACGTCGCTCACGCATCTCTCCACGTCGCAGTTGATCAGCCTGCTCGTCGGCCTCACGAGTCTCGTCATACTCGTCATCCGCTGGCGCAAAGCATCGAACGACCCGCTGCCGGAAGGCCGAAAGGTGGTCGGCACGACAGCCCGCGCCTGAGAGATGAACGACCCTCTTCAAGACAAGCCTGACGACGGCGACGACGCGGAAACAACTTTTCCGGCGGGCGTGCCCGAACAGGAAGCGGCAACGCTCGCCTTCACGGTTGAGGAAGGGGAAGCGGGCGCGCGCCTCGATGCCTTCCTCGCCGCGCGTGTCGAAGGAGTCAGCCGCTCGCGGCTCAAGCAATCAATCGAAGACGGCGACGTGCTCGTCGCGGGGCGCACGGCCTTGAAGGGTTCTTACAAACTGCGCGCGGGCGAGCAGGTCGAACTCGAAATGCCTGCGCCGCCCGCTTGCGATTTCATGCCCGAAGAGATTCCGCTCAAAATCGTCTACGAAGACGCGTGGCTCGTCGTCCTCGATAAGCCCGCCGGACTCGTCGTACACCCGGCAGCCGGAGTCTCTACGGGCACGCTCGCCAATGCGCTCGCCTTCCACTTCCGGCAACTCTCCGCGCACGCAGGCGCGACGCGACCGGGCATCGTGCATCGTCTCGACCGCGACACTTCCGGCCTGATGGTCGTCGCCAAAACGGAGCGCGCGCACGAGCATCTCTCCGATCAATTTCGCGCGCGGGAAGTCTTCAAGTCTTACGTCGCGCTCGTACACGGGCGCGTGCGGGAGGAGAGCGGGCGCATCGAAGAACCGCTGGCGCGCGACCCGCGCACACGCACGCGCATGGCCGTCCGCAGCGGCGGGCGTCCCGCGCTCTCGCTCTATCGCATCCGGCGCGCTTACGAACGCTTCACGCTGCTCGACGTGCAGATCAAGACCGGGCGCACCCACCAGATCAGGGTGCATCTCGCACACCTCAAACACCCGGTCGTCGGCGACAAGGTTTATAACGGCGGGCGCGATACGACGGTCGCAGACGTGCGCGTGCGCGCCGCCATCCGTGCGATGGGGCGGCAGTTTCTACACGCCGAACAACTCGGCTTTCGCCACCCGCACACGGGCGAAGACCTGCGCTTCGACGCGCCCCTGCCTACGGAACTTTCGCAAATGCTCGCCGCGCTCGGTTGAGCCGCACGCAACTCCCCCTATCGCCGCCGCGCCGTTCCACCCCACGCTCGCGGCGGCGCGTCAGACGCCTACGCGCCCGGCATGCGTTCGGGCGGGCGGGTTGCTATACTGTGGCGTTCTAACCAACGCCGCGCCAATGGGCAACTGACGCTTGGCCGCGCGGCATCGAACCCTCGACGCTTGGACGTATCGGCGGCTACAGCCTTCTGCCCTTCCGTCAGCCCGATTCAAAACCATGAGAACTGCCTTTTATTCCCTGCTGTTCGCTCTCGCGCTCGTGCTCTCCGGCGCGCTCGCGCTCGACGCTTCCGTCTCGGCTCAGAGTTCTAACCAACAGCCGCGCCCCGCCGCGCCGTCGCCGCGCCCGACGCCCCCTCCGCAGGATCAGGACGACGTGCAGGGCGGCACAGTTTTCACGCGCGAAGTGCAACTGCCGATCACCGTGATGGACAAAAAGGATCAGATGGTGTCGGGACTCAAGGCGGGCGACTTCATCATCTACGAGGACAAGCAGCCGCAGCAGATCGCGAGTTTCAGGGACGAGAGCGCAGGCACGCCGATCTACGTGGCGGTCTTGATGGATATTTCATCCTCCGCCGCCGCCAAGCTGCGTTTCGAGAAAGAGTCGGCCAAGGATTTTCTCTACACGGTCGTGCGCGTGCGCAAAGACAAGGCGGCCTTCGCCACCTTCGACGAAGATGTCAACCTGCTACAGGATTTCACGGACAAGCTCGACAAGCTCGACACGGCGGTTGACAGCGTGAAGAAACCGGGCACGACCACCGCGCTCTACGATGCCGTCTGGCGCATGTGCGATGAGAAGATGCGCGGCGTCACGGGTCGGCGCGTGATAGTCGTCATCACCGACGGCGAGGACACTTCGAGTCGCGCGCGGCTCGAAGAGGCGATTGAGATGGCGCAACGCACCGAGACGATCATCTTCGCCATTTCGACAAAGGCGGGATTTTCGAGCGTCGTCCCCGGCGTCGAAGCGGGCACGGTCAAAGACGACGACGACAAGCGGCTCGACAAGCTGGCGGACGCAACCGGCGGCAAAGCCTTCTTCATCGGCGACCGCCTCGACCTCGAACGCGCCTTCACGAAAGTGGCGAAGGAACTGCGCGGGCAGTACATCGTCACCTACAGGCCGACGAATAAAAACTACGACGGCAACTATCGCCGCATCGAAGTTAAACTCGCCGCCGAGCGCGACGGCCTCAGAGTTCGCACGCGACGCGGCTACACGGCACAGCCGATCAGGGCAAATAATGAATAATGAATGCTGAAGGCGAAACGATGAATGATGAGTGAAAGATAAAATCGCTTCTCTCTTAATTCATCGTTCCGCCTCCGGCATTCCTGCAAGAAGGGTTTGAAAGTAATGTTTGATCGCAGCCAGTTTATGCGGGTGCTCAGTTTTATTCTCGCGTTCTCGGTCACCTTCGGCGGCGCGCTTGCGGGCGCACGGGCGCAACAGCAGCAGCAGCAACCGGCGCAACAACCGGCTCCGGCGCGCACGCCGCCCGCGCAGCGAGACGACAACACGACGCTCGACGACGACGAGATCGAGCGCGTCGATACCAGTTTGACGAACGTGATCTTCACGGCGGTTGATCGAGACAAGCGTTTTCTGTCGAACCTCAAGCAGGAAGACATACGCGTGCTCGAAGACGGCGTGCCGCAACAGATTTTCACCTTCCAGCGAAGCATTGACCTGCCGCTCACGCTCGCCATCGTCATCGACACGAGCATCTCGCAGGAGCGCACGCTGCCCGAAGAGAAACGCGCCGCGCGTGCCTTCGTGGATGCCGTGATGCGCGCCAGCAAGGACGAAGTGGCGGTGCTCTCTTTTACCGGCGACTCGACGCTCGAACAGGGTTTGACCGGCAATCCTTCGCGCGTGCGCAGCGCGATTGAGCGCGTCGAGTTTGTGCCGCCTTCGGGCTACGTCGGGCGCGGCGTCCTCGTCCGTGGCGGGACGCCTCCCATCTCCGGGGATAACCAGTCAACCGCCGGTTCGACCGCCATCTGGGATGCTCTCTACGCGACCTGCGCCGAAGTAATGACCGAGTCTTCCGACAAGACACGCCGCGCCATCATCCTCCTCAGCGACGGCGAGGACACGAGCAGCACTCTGAAACTCGACGAGGCCGTGCAGGAGGCGCTCAAAACCGAGACGATGATCTTCGCCATCGGCATCGGCGACAGTTTCAACTATTCGGGCGTGGACGAAGGCTCGCTCCGCAAAATCACGGAACGCACGGGCGGTCGCGCTTACTTCCCGCGCAGCGAAGAAGACCTCCGCAACGCCTTCGAGCAGATTCAACGCGAACTGCGCGAGCAATTCCTCGTCGCCTATTCCCCGACCAACAAGCGGCGCGACGGCTCTTATCGCAAACTCCAGATCGAAGTTATCAACCCCGAACTCCGCAACCGGAACATCAAGCTCAGCTACCGTCAGGGCTACTTCGCCAAGAGCGACGCCGCTCCGGCGAAAAGGCGCAGGTAGAGAGACGAAGCGCGAAAGTTAAGTCGAGATAAAACCGAAAGGGAAGACCGGCGGAACATTGCCCGCCGGTCTTCCCTTTCGGTTTTTCAACTTTCGCGCTTCGCCCGTCAGCCTTCTCTCTTACCTCTCGCCGCGCTCGTTCTCCACCGTCGTTTGCAGTTCG
>DASWNS010000428.1:0-7864 GCA_036399115.1 Pyrinomonadaceae bacterium
GATGAGCGAGAGGAGGACGGTCAGCGTAGCTTGCAGTTTGCGCCGCCGCGCCGTATGCCTGTAGACGAAGATTCCCGCGAGCGTGACGGAGATGAGCGGGATGAGGACGATTCCGGCGACGAGCGCGGGCGGCGCGCTCAAGGGATTCGAACGTCCCTGTCGCCAGTAAGCGAGCGCGAGGTCGCCGCCCGCTCCGACGAGGGCGGCTGACAGTGAAGTGATGATGAGCAACTTCCAGCGCACCGGGCGAAAATATCCTTCGTCACGTTCAAACGGAGAGACTGTTAACGAGGTTGAAGCAGAGAGCAGCGGCGGAGCAACGTCAAGCATATCATAGGAGAAGCAAGTGACAAGTTGAAGAGCGTAAATCGTGAATCGTCAATCGTAAATAGAAGAGAACTGCTTTTAACTATTCACGATTGACGATTCACGGCTTTCTCTCGTCACTTCAAAAAAATGGTAACTAGAAACGCACTCTTGTATCTGGCACGGCAGGAAGGCTTGAAGGACTTTGCCACGCGCTTCCGCCCGTTTAAAAAGATGACCACGCGCTTTGTGGCGGGCGAAGACATCAATGAAGCCGTGGCCGCGATTCGAGAGATCAACAAGCTCGGCGCGAGTGCGTCGTTCGATCATTTGAACGAATCGGTCGCCAGCCGCGCCGAGACGGAGGAGGAGGTGCGCGAGTATCAACGCGTGCTCGCCTCGATTGACGAGACGGGCATCCGCTCGAACGTCTCGATCAAGCTGACGCAGTTCGGCCTCGAAATCGATCCGGAGTTGGCTTACCGGAACGCGCGCGAAGTGGTGGCGGATGCGGCGCGGCGCGGCAATTTCGTCCGCGTGGACATGGAACAGTCGAGCGTGACGCAGGTGACGATAGATATTTTCAAACGCCTCCGCGCCGAGTTTGACCTGAACACCGTCGGCATCGTCCTGCAATCCTACCTGCGCCGCACCGAGAGCGACGTGGCAGACATCTTGAAGATCCCCGCGCGCATACGCATCTGCAAAGGCGCGTACAACGAACCGCCCGAAGTGGCTTTCCCCGACAAGAAGGATGTTGACGCCAACTACATTCGCGTGATGCGGACGCTCCTGTCGAGCGGCGTCTATCACGGCATCGCGACGCACGATCCGGCCATGATCGAGGCGACCATCAATCACGCCGCGCGCGAGGGAATCGGGAAAGAGGCTTTCGAGTTTCAGATGCTCTACGGCGTCAGGCGCGACCTGCAAGTGCAACTTGCGCGCGACGGGTATAACATGCGCGTCTATGTGCCTTACGGCAAGCACTGGTATCCTTACTTCATGCGGCGGCTGGCGGAGCGTCCGGCCAACGTCTGGTTTGTCCTGAAGAATATGTTGAAGGGTTGAAGCGGGAGAGAGATGAGCGACTTCGCTTGGATACTGTGGGTGATCCTCGGCGTGATCCTGATCATCGCGGAAATTTTCACGCCGGGCTTCGTCCTGCTCTGGTTCGGCATCGGCGCGATTGCCGCCGCACTCGGCGCGATTGTCGGCTTGGGCTACCCGTTTCAATTCCTGCTCTTCTTCTTCGTCTCGATAGCTTTGACCGCCGCTTCGCGGACGATCTTCACCAAGTATCTGATGCGCGAAACGGAGCAGGGCGGGGGCTATAAGTCGGGCGCGGAATCGCTGCCGGGACAGGTGGGCACGGTCGTCGCATCGAGTCAGGGCGCGCTCTCGGAAGGCGCGGTGAAAGTTTACGGCTCGACGTGGACCGCCTACCCGGCGGAAGGCGAAGAGCCTCTGGAAGCGGGCGCACGCGTCGTCGTCGAGAGCGTGCGCGGCGCATCGATCTACGTCCGCCGCGCCCCCTCCGAACCCGACTGGCGACCGAGCGCGCTGCCCGAAGGAAGGGAAGAGAGCTAAAGGGAAAAGGGGAAGGGGTAAGGGTGAAAGCAAGCGGCGCACGATAGACGCGCCTACTCGTTTTTACCTTTACCCCTTCCCCTTTTCCTCTGTCTTAAGGTATGGGCGAAGTGTCGTCTTCGGTGCCGGGGAGTGTCTTGTCGTCTTCGAGTGCGGCCAACTCTACGTTGATCGGGTCGGAGGCGTGGGCGGGCAGGTCTTCGCCGTCGAAGCGTGCGAGGACGACTGTGATGTTGTCTTCGCCGCCGCGCTTGTTGGCTTCCTTGATGAGCGCGTCGCAGGCGGCGGCGAGGTCGCCACGGCTCGTTGCGACGATCTGGAGCATCTCTTCGGCGCGCATCTTGCCGGAGAGGCCATCGCTACAGAGCAGCATGATGTCGCCGCGTTGCAGGCGGACGCGTGAGAGCACGGGCGTCAGGTCGCTCTGCGCGCCGAGAGCTTGGAGGATGACGTTGCGAAACATGTGCGTCTCGGCGTCTTCTTCCGTGATCTGCCCGACATCCACGAGTTGCTGTACGAGCGACTGATCTTTGGTAGCGAGTTTGATCTCATCGCCGCGAATGACGTAGGCGCGGCTGTCGCCAACCTGTACGAAGTCCATCGCCTGCCCGGCGATGGCGGCGGCTGTCAGCGTTGCGCCCATGCCGCTGCAACGCGGGTCTTCGAGGCTCTTGCGATGAATGGCGTAGTTGGCGTAGCCGGTGGCGTTGCGCAGGCAATCCACGAGCGGCACTTTCGCTCCCGAATCGTTCGTCGTGTGCTCGGCGTCCTCTTCGGTGAGCATCTCGCGCACGCTCTCGACGGCCATCCGGCTCGCCACGTCGCCCGCGAGCGCGCCGCCCATGCCGTCCGAGACGATGAGCACCAGCCCCTCTCTGCCCACTTCAAAGCGGCGAAATTTTTCGGGCGGCTCCGTGGCGGCGTCCGAGCCGGACCAACTCCCGCCCGATGCGAGATCGAGCACGAGGAAGTTATCTTCGTTGCCCTGCCGGACGCGGCCAATGTCGGTTTGTGCGTATAGCTCGACGAACATAGGTTAAGTGATGAGTGACAGGTGACGAACTGGAAGAGCGACGGATTTTAACTTGTCACTCATCACTTGTCACTGGTCACTGTATTTTACCGAGTGCTTGATCAATATCCCCGATGATGTCGTCCACGTCTTCGAGGCCGACGCTGATGCGCACGAGGCCGTCGGTGATGCCGAGGCGTGCGCGCGTCTCCGGGAGCACAGAGGCGTGCGTCATCGTGGCCGGATGCGAGATCAGAGTTTCCACCGCGCCGAGGCTTTCGGCAAGCGTGCAGAGGCGAACGCCTTCGAGCACCGTGCGCGCGCTTGCGAGCGAGCCGACATCGAAGGAAACCATGCCGCCGAAACCGCGCTGCTGCCGTTTCGCCAGATCGTGCTGGCGATGCGAGAGCGAGCCGGGATAATAGAGCTTCTCAACCTTCGGGTGCTCTTCGAGAAAGGCGGCGACGGCGCGCCCGTTGCGGTCGTGCTGTTCCATCCTGAGCGCGAGCGTCTTGGTGCCGCGCATGATGAGCCACGAATCGAAGGGCGACAGGATCGCGCCCACGCTGTTTTGAATAAACTTGATCCACTCGGCGTCCTGTTCGTCGTTCAAGACCACGACGCCGCCGACGCTGTCCGAATGGCCGTTCAGATATTTCGTCGTCGAGTGCAGGACGATGTCCACGCCAAATTCCAGCGGGCGTTGCAGGTAGGGCGAGAGAAAAGTGTTGTCGCACACCACACGCGCGCCGCGTGCGTGCGCGATGTCCGAGACGGCCTGCAAGTCCGTCACCATCATCACGGGGTTGGTCGGCGTCTCGACGAAGACCATGCGCGTGTTGTCGCGCATCGCGGCTTCGACGTTCGAAGCGTCCGACGTATCGACATAAGTGAACTCGATGCCGTATCGCTCAAGCACGCGCGAGAAGAGGCGGTACGTGCCGCCGTAGGTGTTGTCGGAGACGACGACGTGCTCGCCCGCTTTGACGAGGCGCAGCGTCGTATCAATGGCCGCCATGCCCGACGCGAAAGCGTAGCCGAAACGCGCGCCTTCGAGCGCGGCGATGTTCTGTTCGAGGGCGAGGCGCGTGGGGTTCTGCGTGCGCGCATACTCGAAGCCCTTGTGCTTGCCGAGTCCTTCCTGCGCGTAAGTCGAAGTTTGATAGATGGGCACGGAGACTGCGCCCGTCGCCGCGTCCGGTTCCTGTCCCGCGTGGATGGCTGTCGTTTGAAATCCCATAGCTTAGTAGATCGTGAATGGCAAAGGGTAAAACTTTGATAACCGTCGAAACTCAGGCGAACATTCGCGCGAGGTCACTTTTCTTCCGAAGTCAGAGCTGAAAAACTTTGCGCATCGTAGCCCGCCCCAAGTGCGGTGTCAAACGGCTCAAAGACGGGAGGATTGGGGAGAGGCAGAAGGGGAAGCGGGAAAGGGATTCGTGCGAATACGCGGCGACTGCGAACCTTTGACGCCTTTCCCCTTTGGCCGTTCCCCCTTGCCGCTGCTTTTCATTTGCTTTTCATTGACACTCGCGTGCGCGACAGGCTATCTTGCAATCCCGTGAAGCACACGGACTCCCAACCTCAAATCTCCCACGCCATCGCCATCATCCCCGCACGCTACCACTCGACCAGACTTCCGGGTAAACCTCTGCTCGACATCTGTGGACGACCGATGATCGTGCGCGTCTGCGAACGCGCGCTCGCGGCGAAGAACGTTTCGCGCGTGCTGGTTGCGACCGACGACGAGCGCATCCGCGAGGCCGTGCTCGCCGCAGGCTACGAGGCGATGTTGACGAGCGCGGAGCACGCGAGCGGAAGCGACCGTCTGGCCGAAGCCGCCGCCGCGCTCGATGAAAGTTTCGACCTCATCGTCAACGTGCAGGGCGACGAGCCGCAGATTTCGCCGCGCACCATCGAACGCGCCGTCGCCGCCTTGCAGGCGGACGCCGACGCCGCCTGTGCGACGACGTGCGAGGCCGTCGGGGATGTGAGCGACGTGTTAAGTCCTGATGTGGTCAAAGTCGTGTCGGACGAGCGCGGTTATGCCGTCTATTTTTCGCGTTCGCCGATTCCATACCCGCGCGATGCCGCACGCCGTTTCGGTTCGCTCGCCGCCGCGCTTGAAGTCGAGCCTGCGCTGCTCACGGGGTTTCGCAAGCACACGGGGCTTTATGTTTACCGTCGCGCCTTTTTGTTAGAATACGCCCGTTGGCCTCAGTCCGCGCTCGAACGCGCCGAATCGCTCGAACAACTGCGCATGCTCGAACACGGCGCACGGATTCGCGTGGTCGAGACGACGGACGCGTCAATCGGCGTGGACACGCCCGCAGACCTCGAACGCGTGCGCGCAATATTTGCCGCCGGGAAAGGTGATAAGACATGACAAACGATGAGATAGACCGTGCGCTTGATTTCCTCGTGAAAAGTCAGGCCGCTTTCGACGCACGGCAAGCCGCCTTTGAAGAGAGGCAAGCCGCCTTTGAAGAGAGGCAAGTCGCCTTCGAAGAGAGGCAATCTGCTTTCGATGTGCGGCTGGCGCAAACTAATCAACAGATCGCAGAACTCGGCACACAGTTAAGAGCCTACGCGGAGACGCAAAGCCAGTTTATTCAGATCGTGACGGAAAGCATGACGCGGCTGGCGGAGGCTCAGGCGCGCACCGACCAGAAAATCGCGGAGTCGAACGCCTGGTTAACCGGACAGATTGCGGATACGAACGCGCGTCTGGATCGTCTGGCGGCGACCGTCGAACGCAACCTCAAGGGCGACAACGGGGCTTCCTGATCTGTTTTCGTTTTTACTTGAAATTGTCGGTCATCGGCTCACTCGCCTCTGTATCTTATGAGCGACTGGATCGGGTTAGCGGTTATTCTCTTGATCATCGCGGGCGGCCTCTTCGCGGCGTCGAGGCTCGGTGCGCCGCCCGAAAAGATTTCGCCGGAAGAGTTCGACCGGCGCGTCAGGGAAGGCGCGGCGACGCGCGGGGCGATGTTCGCCTTGCAGCAATGGCTGCACCCGAAAGGGGCGCAGGCCATCGAGGTGCAGCAGGATTTGCGACACGGCTACTACAATAAGAAAAAGATTCCGGGCGACGGCGACGAGGCCGAAGTCAATGCAATAAGATCAAGTTCGTCCGAACATCAAGGAGAGTGATGCCTAAATATATTTTCGTCACGGGCGGCGTGGTTTCGAGTCTGGGCAAGGGGCTGGCGGCATCGTCCATCGGGTGCCTGCTCGAAGCGCGCGGCCTGTCCGTCACGCTGATGAAACTCGACCCGTACATCAACGTCGACCCGGGCACAATGTCGCCTTTCCAGCACGGCGAAGTCTTCGTCACAGACGACGGCGCGGAGACAGACCTCGACCTCGGCCACTACGAACGCTTCACGCACGCACGCCTGACGCGCGCCAACAACTGGACAACCGGGCGCATCTATCTCTCCGTTATCGAAAAAGAGCGGCGCGGCGATTATCTGGGCAAGACCATACAGGTCATCCCGCACATCACGGACGAGATCAAAAAAGCCGTGCGCACGGTCGCCGAACAGGACGGCGCGGATGTCGTCATCGTCGAGATCGGCGGCACGGTGGGCGACATCGAATCGCTCCCGTTTCTCGAAGCCATCCGCCAGATGGGCAACGAAGAGTCGAAGGACGGCCAGCGCGGCGCGATCTTCGTACACCTCACGCTCGTCCCCTACATCGCCGCCGCAGGCGAACTCAAAACCAAGCCCACGCAACACTCCGTCCGCGAACTGCGCGAGATCGGCATCGCCGCAGACGTTTTGCTCTGCCGCTCCGACCGCAATCTCTCGCGCGACCTGCGCTCCAAGATCGCGCTTTTTTGTAACGTCAGGGAGCGCGCCGTCATCACCGCCGAAGACGTGGACACGATCTACGACGTGCCGCTCGCCTTCCACGAACAGGGACTCGACGAGTTGATCGTAGATTCGCTCGGTTTGCAGGGGCGCGCCGCCAACACAGACCTCGCGCACTGGCGCGCGCTCGTCGCCACGATCCGCGAGCCTGCGGCGGGCGAAGTTACCATCGGCATCGTCGGCAAGTATGTCGAGTTGGAGGATTCCTACAAGTCTCTGCGCGAGGCTCTGACGCACGGCGGCGTCGCCAACAACGTGCGCGTGAACGTGCGCTGGGTGGAGTCGGAGAAGTTGATGGAGGAGAACTTCGAGGAGCGTCTGCGCGACTTCGACGCCATCCTCGTGCCCGGCGGCTTCGGACCACGCGGCGTCTCCGGCATGATCCGCGCCATCTCTTACGCGCGCCGCAGCCGCACGCCCTTTTTCGGCATCTGCCTCGGCATGCAAACCGCCGTCATCGAATACGCGCGTGCGACGTGCGGGCTGTCCAACGCCGATTCGACCGAGTTTGATCCGGCGACGCCCTATCCGGTCATCTTCAAATTGCGCGACCTCGTCGGCGTAGAGGAGTTGGGCGGAACGATGCGGCTCGGTTCGTGGCAATGCCGCCTCGCCGCTGAAAGTCTCGCGCGCGAAGTTTATGGCGGCGCGCCGGAGATCGGTGAGCGGCACCGGCACCGCTACGAATTCAATCCCGAATTCCGTGAGACTTTGGAGCGCGCCGGACTCGTCTTCAGCGGCGAATCGCCCGACGGGCGTTTCATCGAGATGGTTGAACTCCCGCGCGAGGCTCACCCGTGGTTTCTCGGCTGCCAGTTTCACCCCGAATACAAGTCGAAGCCGCTCGATGCACACCCGCTCTTCACAGCCTTCGTCCGCGCCGCGCTGGAAAATCGCCTGCGCAACGAAACGACCGTGGACGAATCTCACGAAGCAGAGATAACCGCCACCGCGCTCGCGCAACGCGTCGGCGTCGCCGGAGACGACTGAAAGACAGTGACGAGTGACAGGTGACAAGTGACAAGTTGAAAAACCGTCAATCGTCAATCGTGAATAGAGGAAGAGCGGTCTTCCT
>DASWNS010000429.1:0-8717 GCA_036399115.1 Pyrinomonadaceae bacterium
CCGCCATCGCACACTCCAACAGCCGCGTGCATTCCGCCTGTGAACGCTTGCGTTCGCCGATGTCGCGGATGTTGCATTGAATGACTTGCCGGCCGTCTTCCTCATAAACATTGCTGATAAACTCAACCTCACGGCTCTCTCCCAGCAGGGTTTGCAGCGGCAAATCTTCGTAACGGAGATAGCCTGTCTCCTGCAACTCTCGGAAGGCGGCCTGGCTCGCTTCCTTATCGCTGAAGAAACCGATTTCCCAAAGCTCCTTGCCCAGAAATTCGTCGCTTGAGTAGCCCAACAATTCCGTCATAAACGGATTCACGTCGGTGATCTTCAGTGTGACGGCGCTCAGAATAAGTATCCCGTCCCGCGCGGTCTCAAAGAGCCGCCGGTAGCGGATTTCTGAAGTCCGCAACCCTTCCTGCGTCGGCTTTGGTTCAGTCATGTTGTTGGCCTCATCGGAAACAGAGACGAGTGGCTGGTTTTCAACCAGCCTGACTCGCTTTATGGATAGCAGGTGGAACTGCCTCGTTTGGTCAGGTCGGAAAAGACGCCAGACGGCATTTGTGAGGGGAAAGAGATTGGCTCGCTCCGGTTGTCGTGAACTGAAGTCCCGGCGAGTATTAACCCTATTATGAGTAACACGAGAGGGGCGAGGTCGTCCGTGCGCTAACACACTTATAAAGGGACGTGAGGAAAGGATAAGAAGAGACTTTCAGCCGAGCAGACGGTGGTACTCGTCTTTGACCACCCGGTAACACTCGCAGACCGTCGCTTCCAAGCCGCTCCGGTCTAGTATCTGGATGCGACCGCGCACGTAACTGATTAGTCCGGTTTCCTGCAAACGACCCGCCGCTTGTGTCACGCCTTCTCTGCGCACCCCCAGCATGTTGGCGATTAGTTCCTGCGTCATCACCAACTCATCCGAGTCTAAGCGGTCGCGGCTCAGCAGCAACCAGCGACAGAGTTGCTGCTCTACCGAGTGGAGACGATTGCAGACGGCCGTCTGTGACATCTGTGTCATCAACGCCTGCGTGTAGCGCAGGAGCAGGCGTTGAAACATGCCCCCATGCGCGAACTGCTCTTGCAGCACTTTCGTCTTCATCCTGAGAGCATCCCCGGCGCTCTGCACGACGGCGCGATTAGGCACGGTATCGCCCCCCATGAAAAGGGCAATACCGACAAGTCCGTCATTGCCCGCTACACCCATTTCGGCTGACGAGCCGTTCTCCATCATGTAGAGCAGAGAGATGATGGCGGTGGTCGGGAAATAGATGTAACTTTGCCGCCCTCCCGATTCATAGATGACCTCGCCGAGCGCAAAGGAGACGTGCTCTAAGTGTGGCAGGAGACGCTCCATTTCCTCTCCGGGAAGGCGGGCGAGCAGCCGATTGCCTGTCGGTTCAAATGCAGTCTGAGACATGGTGTGTTTCCTTTCACGGACAGCTTTGGCGATTGTACATTCTATATGTGTGCTAGAGCACGGACGGGTTGAATCAGATCGAGTATATTTGCGATACCTGTTCTTTTAGGATTCATCTCTCGACATCAGGACTTGACTAGCGAAGCGTCTCCTTGTGCCGTCTGCTGGTTTCACCACGGGCTACAATCTAAGGAGCGCTCCAAGTGTCAAATAACTCTCGACTACCGCCAATCCAGAACCAACTGCTGGCCGCCCTGCCCGCTAAAGATTACAAGCGTCTGCTTTCCCACCTTGAATCCGTCCCTCTGCCGTTCATGGAAGTCCTCTATGAGAGCGGAGACGCAATCGAACATGTCTACTTCCCCAACGACGGACTCATCTCGTTGTTAGTCGTCATGAAAGATCAGACGCTCAGAGAAATCGGCGTCATCGGTAGCGAAGGGATGCTCGGCGTCGCGGTGGCGATGGGGATGAAGGCGACCGCGAACCGCGCGCTCATTCAGATGCCGGGCAGCGCCGTGCGGATGAAGGCTGACACGCTGCGGGACGAACTCAAACTCTGCGGAGCATTGCAGAACGTGCTGCACGCTTACGCTCACTCGCTCTTTACACAGGTCTCTCAATCGGCGGCCTGCACGAGCGCGCACGCGTTGGATAAACGCCTCTCACGCTGGCTGGTGATGACGCATGATCATGCGCCGGGCGATGTGTTTGAGATGAAGCACGAATTTCTGGCGATGATGCTCGGTGTGACCCGTTCCGTGGTAACGCGGGCTGCCGGGCTACTTCAAGACGAAAAGATGATCCGCTATACGCGTGGACAAATGACCATCCTCGACCGGAGCAGGCTGGAGGCGACGGCCTGTGAGTGCTACGCGGTGGTCAAAGCAGAATACGCGCGTAACAACGCGCACAACACACGGGGGGGTTGAGATGGAAAAGATGCGTGCCACCGTTTTCCATGGCGTGAACGATATTCGCGTTGGCAGGGAGTAAATAAAAGGGCGGTGACTTATGGACGGCAGCGGGCGTAAAAACGTAAGGCCGGGACTCACGGTCGATATCGTCATGAAGAAGGATCAATGAACCGAGAGGCTGACGCGCGGCGTCGTCAGAGACGTGCTGACAAAATCCCCGTTCCACCCGCACGGTATCAAGGTCAGGTTAGAGACCGGTGAAGTGGGCAGAGTCAAAGAGGTCGTTAACGAGGGAATCGGGTGACGGAGATGCCTCCTCTCAGTCCGAACGGGTCACACCCTAGGGTCGTAGCGTTGGTGGGGGCTACGGGCTTTGTCGGGCGGGCCATCCTGGAAGAGTTGCTTGCCGATGGCTCCGTCGCCGCCGTCCACGCACTAGGTAGACGCGATCCCGGCATCATTCACTCCAAGCTCACTTCACACGTGGTGGACTTCCGGGCGCTACCGCAGCTCCCACCGCTCGACGAGGTCTATCTGGCGCTCGGCACAACCATCAAGGCGGCTGGCAGCCAGGCAGCCTTCCACGCCTTGGACTTCGACGCCAATCTAGCCGTCGCCCGCGCGGCACTCGCCGCGGGCGCCCGGAGAGCTGGCCTTGTTAGTGCGATGGAGGCAGACACGAAGTCACGCATCTTTTACAACCGCGTGAAGGGTGAACTGGAGGAGGCGCTGGCGCGGCTCTCTTTCGACGGGCTGGTCCTCGCCCGCCCGTCTTTGCTGACAGGAGACCGTGAGGCGCTTGGCCAGCCAAAGCGCCAAGGCGAGAGGGTGGCGACGGTAGTGAGCAAACTCCTCGGACCGCTCATTCCGGCGAACTACCGGCCTATCGCCGCAACCGATGTCGCCCGGGCGCTGCTGGCGCGCGTGCCTGCGGCTCAAGGGCGCGTGGTGCTGCTCTCCGGCGAGATGCAGGGCTGAGCGACAGCCGAGAGAACAGTCCACCGTTCTTTACGACCGAGTAACTGGATGGCAGAAGAACTGAGCGCAAGAGACCTTAGACGATAGAATCAGTATGCGCCTGTGCTCGTGTCTCTACGCGATGTGCAAGACCGTATATCGAAGGCAAGGATTATCAAAGGGCGTTCGATTCAGCTCTACGACAAGCAGGAAAGTCAATTCATTAAAATTGTGCGTTATCCCTACAGTGCAGTAAAGCCTTATAGCCACGACTCCGAGATAAGGGCTAAATAGCCTTCCGTATATGAATAGCTACTTCTCCTCCAAATAAAGTCTTTACATTATGCCACTAAAGGACATCTTCATCGCGTGCGTGGACGGGCTCCCGCGCTGAACTGGTGCGCCTCTGCGACGAGCCCCTGACTGCCCTGGTCGCCGTCCGGCCCGTTGCAGACGCCTGCTAGGCCGCCTCTTCCGGGCGCGCCTGTCGCTCCGGACGCTCCGACGTAGTAATGCGCGGGCGCGCCCGGCAAAGCGGAGTTGCCGACGAGAGCGACGCAGACGGCAGGCCCGCCGTTGCCGCCCGCGCCTCCGGCTCCGGCTCCGCCCACGCCGCCTTCACCGCCCTTGCCGCCATAACCTCCGCCCTGGTTCGTGTCGCCGTCGGCACCCTTGCCGCCCTTGCCGCCCGAAGAAGCACTGCCGCCCATCCCGCCCGCCCCGCTCAGCCCGCCGATCAGGCGAGAGTCTTTGATCGTCACCGTCGAGTTGACGAGGACGGCGGCGAATGACGCCCCTCCCTGACGACCTCCGCCGCCGCCCAACGCGCCGCAGCCGCCAGCGCCGCCTCCGCCGCCGCTGTTGCCGTAGAACTCCGTCTTGACATAGAAGCAGGACCCTGCCTTGTAGCCGCCAGAGCCGCCTCCGCCGCCTCCGCCGCCGTCGCCGCCTCTCGTCCCTGAACCGCTGACGCTTCCCGTCCAGGCGTTTCCGCGAAAGCTGCCCGCCGTATCGGTCGAGACGTTCCCCTTCACGCCGCATCCCGCATTGCGGCCACCCTCACCAGCGCCGCCAGTGAGTCCTTTACTGGCGGGGCACTCATGACAGTTGGGGTTGCCGGGGCCGCGGCCGCCTCGGGCGAAGTAGCCGGTCGAGCCTGAAAGACCCGTGGAGCCGGTGCAGCCATTCGGGCACGAGCCGACGCATTGGAAACTAAAAGCGTAATTGATCACGTAGACCGCATACTCGCCTGCACCGTCGCCTCCATCGGTGTTTGAGCAGAATGAATTGGCCCCGCGCGTGCGCTTGCTGGCATTGTTGCCGCTCATGCCGCTGCTGTTGCCCTGCCCGTCAGCGCCCTTGCTGCCTGTGTTCGCCACAATCTCCGAGTTGAGCACGGAGAGTTTGGAACTGTTCGTCACCAGCAGCGCGACGCTGGACTCGCCGTTCGTCCCGCCCGACGCGCTGCCGCTCAGTTGGAACCCTTGCAGGATGGTCGCGTTGGTGTTTATCGCGTCGGCGCTGACGACTGGCTGTCCTCCGGGCGCTGCGTAAATGACGGAAAATAATTCCGGCCTGGCCGCGCTCGCCGGAAGGCATCCGCCGTAGAGGTTGACGCCGTCGCGCAGGCGCAATGTCGCCGCGATGTTGTACTCTGCCCACTCGACGAGCACGCCGCAGCCCTGGCCGGAGCAGCGCTCGATTCCCTTCGCGATGGTCTTACAGGACTGCTCGTTGCTTGTCCCACATGTTTCGCTGTCTGAGCCGCCGGGCGAGACGTAGATTCTCGAAGTCAGCCCGGAGAGGTCTGCCCAGCCGCATACGAGGGCTTCGCCCGCGCCCGCGCCGGGGGAAGGCTCCCACTGCACGTCCGCGATGTCCATCGAAGCCTCGTCCGTTTTGAAGTCGCGGCGCAGGCGGGCGCGGCGGAAGGTGGTCTTGCGGCCATTGAAGACGCCCGCCCTGATGCGCGGGCCGAAAGCCGCCCGGCTCAGGTTCGCGCCGGTGAAGTCCGCGCCCTCCATGTGTGCGAACTGCAAGTCCGCGCCGAGCATCTGCGCGCCCTTGAGCGAAGCGCCCCTGAGGCTCGCCCGCGCGAGGTCTGCGACCCCCTTCACGGAAGGATTAAGCACCGCGCCTTCCAAGTCCGCCCCGTCCAGAATCGTCCCGACGAGCGAGGCCCCGTCGAGGTTTGTCCCGCGAAGCTTGGCCCCGGTCAGGTCGGCCCCGGACAGGTTCGCGCTCTCCATGTACTTGCCCGAGAGGTCAACCCCCCTCAAATCGCAGTTCGGGCACGAGTAATAGTCCTGCGGGTTCTTGCGGTTCGGGTGCTTGGTCTTGACGGTGATGCTAGACCCCTCCTGCGCCCTGTCGGGCCGACCTCTTCTTCTCTGCGCCGCGGAGGGCGACCCGCCCTCCGCGTTGACGAGAAGCAGGAGGGCAGTGAGGAGCAGCAGACAAGTTGTTCGTTTCATGAGTTTCTCCCGGAAGGCTTAAGCCTCATCTCTCTTGACCGCTAAGCCTCGTCGTCTTTGAGCACAGGGGGCAGCCACTCGCTGACGGAAGGGACGGTGCGGCCCGCCGGGCCCGTCGTAGAGTTATGTGGGCCAGCGGGATTATTACCCTGCCCGTTCGTCGTCATGTCGTAATTGAGCGCATACATCGTGTGCCACATGTCTACGGCGATGCGCGCCGCCGCTACGTTGTCCGTCGTCACGAGCGGATTATTGACGGGAGCCTTGGTGCCGTACTGGTAGATGGACATGTGATAGTCAGAGGGCGAACCACCATTGCCCGTGTAGAAGAGGACGTAAAGATAAGTCATCTTCTCATCACCCACGGCCACGATGTCCAGGTAGTTGAAGTCCGGCGCTTCCGAAAGATAGAGAAACGGCGAAGGCTGGCCTTCACTGTCGAAGAAGCGATTGACAGGGTTGCCGTAGAGGTCGAACGCCTGTATGCGCGCGACGATGAAATTCAAGGCCAGGAGTCCACCCGCCGACTTGGTATCTTCGAGGATGAAGATAGTGCCGTCGTAGGCACACGTCACGCCCAGAGGACGAAAGAGCAGCCCTTTGCGATCTATCTTGAGCGCCTCACCGGCATACACTTTCGCGACCGGCATATCCTTATCGGGAAGCCCCTCGCTGACGAGTTTGGCGACCTGAATCTTTTTGTACTGCGTGTTGACGCCGATGACGTTGCTTGAAGGATGCAACGCAATCGAGTTCGGGAAATAGGAGAAGCATCCCCAACTCAATTGATCCGCGCGTGTGTCGAAGGGAGTGCTGTTATCGAGCGTGACACGGCGCAGGTGATAGCCGCCGCCCTCGCTGAGGCTCACATCGGCTTTACGCGGGTCTATGTAATATTCACCGAGCAGAGTGCTATTAGGGTCAACGACTGGCTTGCCGTTGACGATCACCCACTGGTCGTTCTGCATGAGGAACTTCGGCGGGTACGGGTCGTAGACGATCTGCGTGGGCCCATCGAAACCGCAGTTCGGAAACTTGAGCGCGGACATCTCCATTCCCGGAATGTTGATGTTCTGCATGGCGAAGAGTTGGCCCGTGCCCTGGCCGCTAACACACGAGTTGATGCCCATCCCGGCGGCCTTCCAGGCAAAGCCGATCATGCCGTAGCGCTGGCTGAGCGTGAGCCCCATCCATTCCGAAATGGCGTTGCCGACGCTGCTCGTGTTGCGGTTGGCTATCGTCGCCGTCGGCGCGGTCGGAGTCTGGTGCCAGACGTAAGCGCCGTTCTGGTAGGCGAGCAGCGCCGTGTGCACGTAGACGGATTTGTCCGTCAAAGGCACTGGATACTGGATAAGATAAAGATTGACCTGCGAAACGTGCCACTCATCGTTGTACATCCAGCCGGTGGTGGCCTTCGCGGCGAGCCATTCGTCTATGAAGAAGCTGACCTCGAACTTGACCTGCCCGCCGAGCGTGTTGTTCGGGAAGGCGGCCGGAAGCGTCAGAGCCGTCGAGCCGGAGGGCACATCATGCGTCTGCGAGATGGTGGCCCGCTTTTGGTCTTTGTAAATCATCTTCACGCTGTAGGAAGCCTGCGACCCGGCCGGAGGCTGCGGGAAGGCATGGTGGCGTGGGTCCGGGTAGAGCGTGACGTTGGTGGTGATGGAGGTCGCGAGCTGGTTTTGAATGTTCCAGGGCGAGGTCGCCACGGCGACGATGGTCTGGGCAAGCTGAGCGATGCCAATCGCGACGTTGAGGGCGACAAGAATCCATCCGGCGAAGGGAATCTGGCCGGTGACTTGCCCAGCCACGGTTTGCGCCGTGACCCAGGTCAGTGCTTTGGCTGCGGAGACGTCGAAGAGCAGCTTCGCTACCGTCGAGAAGGTTTGCCAGTCCATCTCCTTGCGGGCCACCCCGGTATGGGCGAACTTCAAGCCGAACAAGGACATGCCGCCGCCGATGACCGCGCCGACGAACTTGTCATTTTTAGAAAGGTCGTCAATGATCTTGTAGAGCGGCCAGTAGGATTGAGCGGCCACGGCGAAGGCCAGCATGAAGGCGGGCACGCCCAGATTGATGAGGCCCGTCAAGACTCCGCCGACGATGGTCGTCTTGGGCCAGAGGTTCTCGCCCGTGCCGAGGCCAGCGCCGTAGATGCTGGCGCTGACGGCGTTCGGCGGAAACATGATGTTGACTACCAGCTTGCCGGGGTCTAATCGAATGGGAATCGCCATGATGTTGTTGATGGGCATGATGTGCCCGATGAATCGAAGGTCGTCGTACTGGATGTCGATAACTTCGGTCATCACGTTGGCGACGAAGTTGTCGGACTTCCAATCGGGCAGGCTCATGGCGTTGCCGTTGGCATCGTAGAATCTGATGTAAGCACCGAGATAGCGTATGTAAAAGTTCGTCAGCGTGAGCTTGAGCGCCCGCGCGCCGGGGTATTGCTCAATCTCAACCTTGAAGCCGTTAATCTCGCGCGTGTTGGTCAGAGAGACGCGCCAGTCCTTTCCAGACTCGGCCTCAATTCGCGCCGCCAGCGTCAACTGGTCTGGCCCGTTCTCATTTTCGACGCTCTGGCCCGTCTGCTGTTCCCACTTCTTGCCCTCCAATCGCTCGTCGTTCTTCGTGGCCTTCATCATGGCCGTGGCGACAGAGCCCGCCGCTTCGATAATCGTGAGCGTCGGCTGGGCGAAATAGAAGGTTTCGTCCGGGATGTGCGTCTCCGGATTTGGCTCAGGCGTGAAGGGTTCCAATCGGGCCCAGCCGGAATTCTCAGTGGGTTGGCCCATCTGACGCATCTGCATGGCGACCGCCTGAAACATCGCATCAATCTTCTGCTCGTCCATGTACTCGTTAATGATGTGCGTTACTTCCGGGTCATTGTTGATGAGGTCCGGATGATGAAAGATGAGCGTTTTGGCGTCCGAGAGGTAATCCATCGCCGCATGG
>DASWNS010000430.1:0-3326 GCA_036399115.1 Pyrinomonadaceae bacterium
GCAACATCAAAAAAGGGCTGGTCAGCAAATGAGCGTGCGCGAATCCGTCGGCTGTTGAAGGGCGGCCAACGGATTCGCACACACGACCCGAAGCCACGCCGATAGGCCGTCCAACGTCGCAACTGAAGTTGTCTCATTGTCCACTGCGCGCCCTGTAAATTGAAGCCCTCGGAATGAAGTATTGACAATTTAACCGCACAGGAATATTTTGCCTGCGTTTCTCCTGACGTGCGCCCCGCTTCCTCTGTCGCCACACGTCCCAACACCTCAGCTTTCCCGTCAGGAGAAAGCCACTCAGCAGTTCCAACAGCGGAAAGGGAGTCCAACCTTCGGCGCAGCTAACGGACGGGCGTAAAACTTCCACTCTCGAAGTGAGGACACCGGCATGGACTTCGATGTGATTGTCATCGGCAGCGGTTTCGGGGGAGCGATCAGCGCGTGTCGGCTGGCGGAGGCCGGATACAAGGTCTGCATCCTTGAGCGCGGGCGGCGTTGGAACAGAGACACTTACCCGCGCAAGCCCGACGACCCGTGGCTCTGGAATTACGACAATCCCGAAAGACAGAACGGCTGGCTCGACCTGCGCGTCTTCCCCAACATGTCCGTCGTGCAGGGCGCGGGCGTCGGCGGCGGCTCGCTCCTCTACGCCAACGTGTCGGTCGAACCTCCGCCGGACACTTTCAAAGACGGCTGGCCGCCCGAGATCACTTATGCCGAACTGAAGCCGCACTACGAACGCGTGGCGAAGTTCATGAACGTGCAGAAGGTTCCGGACAGACAGTGGAACCCGCGCATGCAGTTGATGAAAGAAGGCGCGGAGAAGATCGGGCGCGGCGACCGCTTTAAACTGCTCCCGCTCGCCATCTCCTTCGATCCGGAGTTGACCTACGACGCGGATCACCCGCTGCCCGTCGAAGCCTCAAAACGTTTCGTCAACGCGCAGGGCGTCGAGCAAGGCACCTGCATTCATCTCGGCACCTGCGACATCGGCTGCAAAGTTGACGCGCGCAACACGCTCGACCTGAACTATATCCCCTGGGCGGAAAAGCACGGCGCAGAGGTGCGACCGCTGCACCTCGTCAACAACATCGAACAGGTGGCGGGCGGCTTCCGCGTCTCTTTCGACCGTCTGGAGAACAGGGGGCGCGTCGCAGGCAGTCTCACCGGGCGCATCGTGGTTGTGGCCGCAGGCTCGCTCGGCTCCACCGAGTTGTTATTGCGCTGCCGCAACGTGACGAAGAGTTTGTCTCAACTGAGCGCGTTCGTGGGGCGCAACTGGAGCAGCAACGGCGACTTTCTCACGCCCGCCATCTACGCCGGGCGCGAGATACACCCGACGCGAGGCCCGACCATCTCCACCGCCATAGACTTTCTCGACAAGAGCGAAGAAGGACAATCCTTCTGGATCGAGGACGGGGGCTTCCCCGATCTCTTAGGCTACAACATGCGACGGCAGGCAGAGCGTCCGCCGCAGGGCAGGCAGGCCGAAATGCTCGTCGCCTCCATCCGCGACGCACTGCGGCGCGACCCGTTCACGAACGTCATGCCGTGGTTCGCGCAGGCGGTTGACAAGGCCGACGGCACGCTCAGTCTCAAACGCAAGTTCTTATTCTGGGGCGCGCACCGTCTGAACCTGTCTTGGAACATCGCCCAATCGGAACCTGCGATCAATGCGGTCGTCAACATGCACAAGCGGCTCTCCGCGGCGACTGGCGGCAAGCCGCTCGTGCCTCCCGGCTGGGCTTTGTCGCGCGACCTGATCACGCCACACCCGCTCGGCGGATGCAACATGGGAAGCACGCCCGCTAACGGCGTGGTGAGCCACAGGGGAGAAGCGTTCAACTATAAGAACCTGTACGTGGCAGACGCCGCGATCATTCCGGAGGCGCTCGGCGTTAATCCTTCGCGCACCATCGGCGCGCTCGCGGAACGAATCGCCAAGCTCATCATCGAAGAGGGACGATAGACGGCAGCGTCTGAACGCAGCGACAGGCGCGTCGGCAGGCAGACGATCCGCCCGGCCTGTTGCCGTGACGGGCGTACTCATTTTTGCAGTATCATTTTTGCAGTATTGCTCAGGTCAGGGAGAGGAGAGTTGAATGGCAGAGGGGTTAGAAGTCAAAAAGAGCAAAATCTACGGGCGCGGTTGCTTCGCGCTCAAACGCTTCCCGGCGCGCAAGAAGATCGCGTTCTACGCGGGCGAGTTAATCAAAGGCCGCCGTCGCATCCTCGCGCGTCTGAATCAACAGGACGCCATTAAGATCATCAGTCTCAACGATGATACGGCGATAGACGGCGCGGTCGGCGGCGATGCCACGTCGTACATCAACCACTCGTGCGCGCCCAACGCCTTCATGCGTAACATGCCGGGCGACCGCGTGGCCTTCTTCGCCCTGCGCGACATAGAGCCGGGCGAAGAGATCACGATGGATTACAGGGATCCGGATCACCCTGCTGTGTGCAGGTGCGGCGCGCCCAACTGCCGCTCCAACAAAAAGAGCGAACGTTAGCTTCCGCCTCATAGACAACGGCCTGATGAACTCAAGAGAATATCGCTTGAGTTCATCAGGCCGTTGACCTTGAAGCGCAGGGTTATTGAGACTTCCCGGCGCGATCCCACGTGGCGCGACCGCCATAGAGGGTGAAGGCTATGCCGTTGATGGCGCGATTCGTCAGGCCGAGTTGCGCGGCAGGGACTTCAAGCCTGACCCACTGACCGGCGGGAGGCAGCGCGCCCATGTAGCGGCGCGAGTCTGTGTTGTCTACGCCCCATGGGATCACGTTCGCGCCCCAGTAGGCACGGTGCTCCCACGTCCCGTCATTCCATTGCAACATGATCTCCGACGGCACGTTTGCCGGGTCTAAGTAAACATAAGTGACCAGTTTATCTCCGGCGTTGATCATGAGGGGGCTGGCGGCATTGTAGAAGTAGTGCTGGTGCAAGCCCGCGACGAGGTTGGACTGGTGCGCAGTTGCGCCGGAGAAAGGCGGCGGGTTAGAGCCGAGCCAGTTCCACCCCTCGGAGTCGCCGCCGGTGGCTGCGCCTGCCGGTACGGCGTCTTCGACCCAGACCACGTCACCCGTAGGCGAAGGCGTCGGCGTGGGAGTCGCAGTAGGAGTCGGCGTCGGGGTCGGCGTAGGAGTCGGTGTTGGCGTCGGGGTCGGGGTCGGCGTGGGTGATGTTGACGCAGACTTGCCGACACGATCCCAACTGGCGCGACCGCCGTTGAGCGTGAAGGCCATGCCGTTGAGCGTGCGACCTTCGAGTCCGACCTGACTGGCAGGGACTTCAAGCCTGACCCACTGACCGGCGGGAGGCAGCGCGC
>DASWNS010000431.1:0-2614 GCA_036399115.1 Pyrinomonadaceae bacterium
GTCCGCGCCGATGGAGAAATTGAGCAGGGTGCGCGGCTTGGTGCGCCCGCGCGCGAAATCAATTTCGTTGTAGAGGCGCGGGTCGAAGCCTGCGGCGGCGAAATCTTGGGGCGTCGTGCCGGGTTCAACGTCGGTCGGGTAGCCGGAATCGTAGCGACCGCCGAAGATCGCATACAGACCGGAACGCGCGTGATTGTAACTTAACTGGAACTGCGCGGAATTGCGCTGGTCGTGGTCGTTGGCAAACTTCAGACCGGGCGTTTCGAGACTCTCAACCGCTTCGCCGAGGAATAGCCCGCCGTTAATCGGCGTCACGCCGTAGGCGCGCGAGTTGGCGTAGGAGGCGAAAGCGCGGAAGCCGCGCAGGTCGGCAGTCTCAAGGCGCATCTCCGCGCCCGTGACCCGACCGGATGAGATCGTGATGGGAAAGATGATGCCTGTGTCGAAGAACTGATCCTTGTCGCCGAAGTTGGTGATCCGTTTCTGATAGACGGTCAGGTTCAGCCGCATGTAGCGCGAGGCGGCTTGTTGCACGCCGACCTCGTAGACGTGCTGCTTGTCTGGCAGGATCGGGCGGACGCCCTCCTGACCCTGCACCACGGCGAGCGGCGACAAGGCGGCGGCCTCTGCGGAACTGGCGAGCAGCAGATTCTCTGCGGGCGGCGTCTGGAAGATGCGATTGTAGGAGGCGCGCAGGGTCGTCTGTGTGCGCGGGATGAAGTAGGCCACGCCGATACGCGGGCTGAAAGCGTCTTCCTGAATGATCAGTTTGTAATTGTCGTAGCGCACGCCCGCGTCAATCGTGAAATTGCGAAACGGCGAGAAGCGGTCTTGGATGTACGCGCTCAACAGGCGACCCCTCCGGTTGCCCTCGAAGCGAAAAGGGTTGGCGGGGGTGAAAGTGTTGATCGGGTTCGGCACTGTCTCGCCGTCTTCATTCGTGAAATCTTCAAAGGGCGCGGTCGGGTAGAAACTGAACTTCTCGGCGATGGGCGTGATCGTGAACTGGCCGCCGACCTTCAAATTGTGTCTTCCGCGCGTGAACGAAATGGCCGCGATGCCGCCCGTGTTTTGCAGTGAGCGATCCTGAAACGCCGCGACCGGCGTGGAGAAAGGATTGCTCGTCAGGCGCGCCGTGCCGTAGCGGTTGAAGAACGAAAATTGACCGAAGGTGTTGGGCGAGAAGATGCGTTCGTAGGTGATGAACTCCGAATGATCGCGTAGACGCTGCCGCTGATCCTGACCTGCGATCTCCTGTGCGAGCCGGTTCGCCACCTGAAAATTTGTGCCGCCCGCGAGGAACGTGGCGCGCAGCGTGTCGTTCGGCGTGAATTGATAGTCGAGCCGGAGGAAACCTTTGCCGGTGCGCCCGAAGTTGTGAAAGTTTTCGATGGTGGGCGGATCGAGAAAACGCTGAGAGGTGGAGGCCGATAAATTCGTCAACAGTCCGAGCCTGTCTGTGCGGGTGGAAAAGTTGACGCCGATTTCGCCCGTGGAAAAACTGCCCCCTGATAAGGTGACGCTGCCTTGCGTGGGCATCTCGCGCCCGGAACGCGTGTTGACGTTGATGACGCCGCCGAGTTTATCGCCGAACTCTGCGGAGATGCCGCCCGTCAGGACTTCAACGGTGCGGAGCGTGCGCGCGTCGAGGCTCGTGGCGAAGATGGCCGAGAGGTTGTCCGTGATGGGCACGCCGTCCACGACGTATTGCACTTGCGATTCGGAGCCGCGCGGGTGAAGCCGCCCGTTATCGTCGGGCGCAAAACCGGGCGCGCTCGCCACGATAGCTTCGATGCCGCGCGAGGGAGTTGCGCCGAGCGGGCGTTCGAGTAACGTCTGGGAGATGTTCGTGTCCGAAGAGGTCTTATCGGCTTCGATAAGCGAAGCGTTCTCCGTGACGGTCACGATTTCGCTCGCGGCGGCGACCGAGAGCGTGATGTCGATGTTTACGGGGATCGCCGTCTCAACGTCGAAGGATTTTTCGGCGGTCTGGAAGCCGTTCGCTTCGACGCGCAGGGTGTAGATGTGAAACGGGACGTTGAAGAATTTGTACTCGCCCTGTTCATCTGTCTGCGCCGTCTGTTGGTAACCGCTCGTCGGGTCGGCGATGCGTACCGACGCGCCGGGCACGAGCGCGCCGCTCGGGTCGCGCACTGTCCCCTGCACCGTGCCGATGTGTGACTGCGCCATGACGGAAGCGCAGAAGGCGAAAGCCAGCGCTACGCCGAAGGTGAATTTATAAATGCTTTCTCGAAACATAAGAGCCTCTCCTCGTTGCCGTGCGGCCTGCGCCTCCGGCGTTGATTGACGGCATGTGCCGCCTGACGCCTGACCGGAAATCGTGCCGGCCTCCGGTTTATGAAAACGGACGAGGGCAGCGACGATAGGCTTGAGCGTCTTAAATCTTTAACGCTTCGAGAACTTCGTCAGGATGGCGAAGCGTTCGAAGTGGAAAATGAATTTAGAGAAGAGAAGCGAGGGGTGGAGCGCGTCCGCGCGACGAATCGTGCGGAGCAGAGTAGTTGTCAGAGGAGAGCGCGAGCAGCCGGATGCTGTTTGCGGGCGGTTGCAGCGCGAAGGGAGTTGCCTGAAAAAGACCGTGCGAAAGTTGTTG
>DASWNS010000432.1:0-11767 GCA_036399115.1 Pyrinomonadaceae bacterium
GCGTGTAGGTTTGACCGCGCGTGTCGCGGACCATGACGTTTGCGACTTCGGCTTGATCCGGGAGGGCGACGGAGCAGGCGAGCGCGGTGGCAATGGCGACGGAATCGGCGCGCGCCGTTTGCGGGAGCGTGTATTTGAAAATTGCCGGATTCGGCGCGGCGCAACCGGAACCGAGCAGCACGTTGAATTCGTTGGGCGTCCACTTGATGCCCTGCTCGTCCGTGATGGCGGGCGGTTCGATGCCTGCGCGCGGCACGAAGAGGTAGCGCACGGCCATCATGTCGAGACTGAGGTTGGAGGGGTCGCGCCATGCGTCGTTGACGCTTCCGTGCGGCGGCATCGTCAGCAGGCGACTGACGCGCGAGAGGATGAATGGACCATAGCCGCTCGCGCTCGGAAAATTCCAGAGCTTCGAGAGGTCGGGCGGAATCTCGCTGACGCGCCCTGTGCCGCCGCGCACGGGGAGCAGCCGTTGATGCGTGGCGTCGAGTTCGTCGCGGAAACGCAGAGCCGCAAGCGGCGGCGACTGGAAGACTTTATAGGGTGCCCCGTAGTGCCATTCGTAAAACCAGTTGAAGCTGGCGAGGTCGAGCGCGAGCACGGCGACGAGGAGCGCGCCGCGCAGGGTGGAGTGTGGCCGCCTGTGCCAGTAGAGGAGCGTGGCCGCCGCCGCGAGGAGGACGAGGAGCGGCACGCCCGTCGCCGGATTCGCCCACGGGAGAAAACTGAGCGGACGCTTCAACGTCGCGGCAGCCGACGCGTTCAGTTCGTCGGTCAAAGCGATAACTGCGAGCAGGCAGGCGAGCATCAGGGCGGCGGCCACGGCGAGCGTGCGATTCAGCAGCCGACTCGAAGCGGCTTTCTCCAGAACGGCGTGCGCGCCGTAGCCCGCGAGCACGCTCACGCCGAGCGCGAGTTCCATGAAGTGGCGCGCGGGCACGCGAAACTTGTTGATGACGGGCAGGCGATAGGTGAGACGTGCGAGCGGCGTGGCGTCGCCGAGTGCGAGCAGGAAGGCAACGGCGCACACGGCGAGCCAGAACCATGCGAGGCTGTGTCGTCGTCGCCGCGTCGTGAAGAAGCCGAGGGCGGCGAGCAGGAGCGGCAGCAGCCCCACATAGCCGCTGAGTTCGCCCGCGCCCCATCCGCCCGCCTCCGAACCCCACGCGCCGAAGTAGGGCAGGTCGTAGAGTGTGCCGGGCGAGCCGCCATAGAGATAGGGAAAGAGCAGCATCGGCGTCTGCCCCGGCGGCAGAGCGTAAGAGACAAACTCCGCGAAGCCGAGCGACGCGCGCAAACTCAAGGCGGCGAGTTCCGCCGTCGGCACTAACTGCACGCAGGCGAGTCCCGTTCCCGTCAAGACCAGAAGCGCGCAGAGGAAGTAGTAGAGCCAACGCCCCGCCGCGACCTGCCAGCCGCGCACGAGCACGTATGCGCCGCCGAGCGAGAGCGTATAGACGAAGATTTGCGGATGCCCCGCGAGCGCGCAGCACGCCACGGTGAGAACCCCGACCGTGAACCAGAAACTACTGAACCCCACGCGCGACTCACCCACGCGTGACTCACTGACGCTTCCCGACTCGTTGCCGTTTTTCGACTCGTCGCTGCTCTCCGGCTCGACGACCCCGCGCAACTCGCCGCCGCGCAATCCACCGGCGTCTCTCCTTCCGGCGAGCATCTCCAGCGACAGGATAAACATCGGCAGCCACGCGGCGGCGTGGACGAGCGCGGCGTGTCCGAGATGTGCGATGAAGAAGCCGCTCATGCCGTAGCAGGTGCCCGCGAAGGTCGCGGCGAGGCGCGAACGGGTCAGGGCGTAGACATAAGCGTAAGTGAAACTGGCGGCGAGAACGTAAGCCGAGAGCAGAAAGGCGTTCCACGATTTGACGAGCGCAAACAGGATCGCGGGCGGATACCACAACATCAACTGCGAATCGCCCACCGCCGGAAAGCCGCCCCACACGGACGCGTCCCACCACACGCGCCGCGCGTAAAAGTTTGGCAGGAAATAGAGGATGCCGTCGCCCGGCGCGAGCAGGTAAGCGGAGAAGAGAACGGGCGCGAAGAAGAGCACAAAGAGCAGCGTGTAGAACGCGACAACGAACAGTCCATGCAGCAACGCACGCTTCACGGATATTGACTCTCCGGCGTCGCCGGAATGTTCGCGCGTGTTCGCTTCAGGCATTCAGTCTTAAAGTACGCGGAGCTTATTTGCCATCTTCAACGACGCCGCGCGATGACGTACATGATGTCGTAGAGGTTGAGATAGAAGCCAAGGCCGCCGACGCCGAGGCGTTCGAGCGGGCGGTAGAGCGCGGGCTTTTGCTGGCGCAGGACGAGGATGTTGTAGGCCATGTTGCCGATGCTGCGATAGAAGCCGCAATAGCGATTGTAGACCACGTCGAAGCCGTGTGCGTCGAGCAGGCGGGCGATAGTCTTAGTCGAAAAATAATGGAGGTGCGTGGGCGGGTGGATCATGCGCCACTTATCTTTTCTGAGTTTTGCGTTGAGACTGTCGATGTCGGCGGTGGTGAGCGCGAAGAGCGCGCCCGGTGCGGTGTGCGCGGCGATCTTCTCCACATACCTTTGCGGCTCGCGCAGGTGTTCGATGGTGTCCCACATGCAGACCACGTCGAACTTCTGCGCGCCGTAATCGTGCGCGAGAAAATCGGCCTGCACCACGTCGAGCTGCAACTCTTCGCGCGCAAAGCGCACGCCCGCATCCGTGATGTCTATGCCCTGCACGCTCTGGAATTCGTCGCGCACCACGTCGAGGAAGAAGCCGTACGCGCTCCCGATCTCAAGCAGTTTTTTATGGCGCGACGGCGAGAGGAATTTTTTTAGTTCGCGGAAGCGCAAACGGAAATTCTTGCGAAAGAACTTCGCGTCCGAAGCGTAGTCGCTGAACTCCGCTCCCGTGAAGAACTCTTCGTTGTAGAGGTTGAAAAGTTCCTCGTCCGTCAGGCGCATGTCGGCGAAGACGTATTCGCAGTTGCGACATTTGAGGATGCCGGGATAGAGCGGCGCGGCCTCGTTCGTGTCGCAGACGAGGCAGTGATTGTTGGTCGCCGCAACGTTGCCTGACGCCGCCGGGTCGTCGGCGGGCGCGGATTGGGCAGGGGCGGGCGGCTCCGGTTTCGTCTGTGTGGAACTCAAAACAGTTCGGTGTCCTTGATGTAGCGCGGGCGCGATTTGGCCTCTTGATAAATCTTGCCGATGTATTCGCCGACGATGCCGAGAAACATGATCTGCACGCCGCCGAGAAAGTAGATCGGGATGATCGTGCCCGCCCAGCCGGGCGGCGTGTGCCCTTTGATCTTGTGATAGAGATAAAAGAGCGTCATCAGCACGCTAAACAGAAAGACGAGCATCCCGGCCACCGTCACGAGCCGCAGGGGAACGATGCTGAACGAAGTGATGCCGTCGAGCGCGAGCGACGAGAGCTTGCGGAAGTTGTGTTTCGAAGTCCCCGCGCCGCGCCTGCGCACTGTGAACGGAACGATCTCGGACTTGTAGCCGATGTCCACGAAGATGCCGCGCAGGAAAAGATTGTATTCACGATATTCCGAGATGGCCTCGATGGCCTTGCGGGAAACGAGCCTGTATTCCGAGTGGTGCTTGATGATCTTCGCGCCCATCAGTTTCATCAGGTTGTAGAAGAAACTCGAAGTCGCTTTCTTGAGGTAAGAGTCGGCGCGACCTTTGCGCACGCCGTAGACGATGTGCGCGCCCGCCCTGTACTTCTCCAAAAACGTGTCGATGACCGCTTCGTCCTGCTGCAAATCGGCGTCAATCGTGACGACGCAATCGGCATGTTCTTTGACGCTCAGGAGTCCCGCGAGCAGGGCGTTCTGCGTGCCGACGTTGCGCACAAGCTTGAGTCCTTTGACGCGCGCATCATTCGCGTGGAGTTCTTCAATCGCCTCCCAGGTCGCATCGCTGCTCCCGTCGTCCACGATGTAGACGAAACTCTCCGCGTCAACTTTCCCGGCGACGGTCAGTTTTTGTAAAACTTCCAGCAGCCGCCGTACGGTGTCTCTGATGACGAGTTCTTCGTTGAGACAGGGCACGACGATGGCGAGCACGGGGCTGGACTCCGCAGCGTTCGCGGACGCAGCCGTCGTCGTCGTCTTCAGGCGCGACTCGACGACGGCGCGCGTCGCGGGCTTCGTCTTTGTCGCTTTAGTCTCGCTCGTCGTCGAACTCACGCCTTATGCTACCTCTTCTCGCCGCGCCGTTAAACTCTCCATCTGCGCCAGCAACTCGTCCAGAATGGAATGCACGCGCGCGGGCGTGAAAGCCTCGCGCCGCACGCGCCCGGCGGCGATGACGCGACGGCGCAAATCTCTGTCGTCGCGCGTGAGCCGTCTGGCGAGAGAGGCTATGGCGCGCAGGTCGTCTTTGCTCTCAAACGTCACCCCGGCATCCTTGAGCGTCTCCGGCGTCGCCGTGCTCCGGTAGGCGAGGACGGGCACGTCGAACCACATCGCTTCGACGAGCGGCACGCCGAAGCCTTCATGTTCGCTCAAAGACCAGTATAGGTGCGCCGTGCGGTAGTAGGCCAGCAGTTCGGCGTCCGTGACCTGCCCTGTGACGATGACGTGCCCGGAGAGGCCGCGTGCGGCGATGTCTGCCAGGAGGCGCGTGTAGAAGGGGTCGGAAGCGCGCCCTTCCCCGGCGATGACGAGGCGCGCGTCAGCCTCCAACTCGCGGTAATGCGCGAAGGCGCGGACGAGTTCGTCCTGCTTCTTGTTCGGCGCGATGCGCCCGACGAAGAGCAGGTTGACTCGCCCGTCCTGCAAGCGTTCCATCACGCACGGGTCTGCGCGCAACTTCCACTTGGCGGGGTCGCAGATGATCGGCAGCACGCCGGGGTGCGGAAAGCCGCAGGCCGCGAGTTCCGCCGCGTTGAAAGATGAGTCGCCGACCGAGCAGTCGAAGTGGGGCGCGAGGCGTGGCAGGTGCGCGCGTCCCGTCTCCAGCATCCAGGCGAAGCCGGGGCGATAGGGCGCGTAATATTCAGCCGGAGTGATGTTGTGATAGACGAGGCATTTCGCGCCCGCGTGTGCGACGGCAAAGGCGGTGAGTTCCGAGCCGATGGAATGATGATAGATGAGCGCGTCCGTGGGTTTGACGAGCGCGGGATCGAACAGCCGCGCCTCTTGCTCCAAACGTTCGTCGCGCCGCTTGACGAAAATCTCCGAGGCGTGGCCGCGACTTCGCAGGTAGTCGCGAATCTGTATCGCCTGACCGGAGATCGCGTCGCCGTAGACGATGTCAGGCAGTAGCTGGTGAACCGCCGCGAAACTTTGGCCTGCATTTCGAGCCGCGAAACTTCCGTGCAAAGTTTCCGGTGCGGGGGTGTCGCCCGCCTGTGCGCTTGAGTTTGATAGTTCCTCGTTTAACAGTTCGTCATTCAACAGTTCTTCGTAACGCGCGATGACCTTGTCCCAATCCGCGTGCTCGTCTGCGTAGCGGCGACCGCGCGCGCCCATGCGTGCCAGTTCCGTCTCCGGCAGCGACACGACGTGTGCGAACGTGTGCGTCCATTCTTCTTCCGTCGCCGCGAGCCAGCCGCCGCCCGCGCGCTCGACGGCGATTGAGGTGGCGAGGCATTCGCGGTGCGCGGCCACGGGACGACCGCCGTAACTCCAAGCCTCCATCAACACGCGGGAAAAACTTTCGTTGCGGCTCGGTTGAAAGAGCGCGCGGCAGGCAAAGAGCAGCGCGGCTTTCGTCTCTTCGCTGACGAGGCCGAGATCGAGTATGTCCCGCTCGCGTTCGTCGTAGGAATGTGCGCCCGCGCCCGCGAGCACCAGTTTTAGACGCCTCTCATTATTCGGCTCATAACTCGTCTCGTTATTCGTCTGAGCGCGCTCCTTGAAGCGTCGGAAGGCGCGGACGAGCAGTCCTGTATTTTTCACTTCGTCGCGGCGGCCTAGATAGAGCACGAAGGGCGCGCCCGCGCGAAGCTCCGTGGGGAGCGCGTCCGCGAGTTGCTGTTCGGTGAAGGCGGCGCGCTCGATGCCTTCTCCGACCACCATGCTCTGCGGAAAGACGGACGCGCCGCCGTAGAGACGCGCGGCCAGTTCTCGCTCGCCGTCCGAGTTGAAGAGAACGAGGCGCGCGCGTTGGAACAGGTTTTCGACGACGGGGAGATAAGCTGCGGGTTCGTCGTGCAGGCAGGGCTGCAAAAAGGCTCGTTCGGCCACGAGCGGCAGCCCGGCGGTGGTCGGCGCGAACATGTAAGGGATGAAGATGAACGCACGGTAATCGTCGCCGCGTGCGCGCAGGTGTTCGAGCAGCGCGGGCGAGTTGATGTTCTGCGCGGCGAAGATTTCGGCGTCGCGCGCGTCAAGGGGAGAGACGCCCGCGCGCAGTTCGAGGGGCGTGAGCGCGAGCAGTTTTGCGTTGACCTGTTCGAAAGCCTCCCGGTCGCGCGTGCCGACGGGGAAGCGACGGACGGTGAGTCCGTGCTCTTCGGTGACGCCCGGCGGGAGATGATTCGTCGCCCAGTCGTCTTGAAAGGAGCGGCAGCAGGTGGTGATGACTTCGACGCTTGCGCCGCGCGCCGCGAGCCGGGTTGCGATCTGAAAGGCTTGTTGCTCGGCTCCGCCTTTCAACTCCGCCCCGAACCAGGGGATGACGATGGCGAGCGGCTTCATCTTTTCATCCCCTTTATCATCTCCCCGAAAAATCTTCGCGCGGAGTTGTCGTTGCCGCTGCGGTTGTTGCCGTGGCATCCGGCAGCGTCTGCAAGCGTCGCAGTTCCGCTTCGAGTTGCGCGCGTGCCTCCTGTTGCCTCTGCGAGAGCGCGCGCAATTCCTCGCGCAACTCTTCGAGCACCACCTTCTGCGTCTCGACGATCACGCGCTGTTCCTGAATCAGAAATTCCTGCTGCGCGTCGGCTGCCGCGTGTTGCTCGCGCCGGAGCGTTTCCGTGATCTGCTGTTGCGTCGTGACGGCCTGCGTCAAGTTTGTGAGCGCAGACTGCACCTGCTCGGCCTGCGTCTGCACCTGCGCCTGCAACTCGGCGTGACCGTTCGACAGATCGAGGAGCGCATCGGAAAACATCTCCACCGTGGCGATAATATCGGCCTGCACCGGCGAGCCGGAGTTTTGCACGCCCTGCGCCTCGGCTCCTACGGCGACGACGTTTCCCTGCGCGGGCAGCGCGGAAAGTTGCTCGACGCGATCTGTGAGAATCTGTTGCTGCGCGAGCGCGTAGATTTCAAACTGCTGCTGGTGCTCCATCAACAAGGGCAGACGCACAAGCGCGCGTGCGAGCCGCAGCACGTAACCGACGACGGGCACGTGACTCAAACGCCGCATCACAGGGGACGGCAAGCCTTCAACCCTCACGCCCCGCCCGGTCGCTTCCGGTCTGGAGGCCAGACGCTCGACGATCTCCACCTTACTCGCGCGCCCGCTCCGCAACTCGTCCAACTCCCGCGCACGTTCCGCGTCGGAAGGCGCGCGTTCGAGCAGCGCGACGTAAGCGTTCTCGATGAAATGCACGTCGTGATACTGCAACAGTTCTTCGACGCGATAATGAACTTTGCCGCGCGCCTCGACCTCAAGCGGCAGGACGTGAGCTTCGATGTCCCGCGCATCTTCGACAGGCGGGCGCGTCACGTCGCCGTTCGCATCGCCAGCCACATCGCCTATCGCCTCGCTCGTCGTCTCGCCCGTAGCGTCGCCGGGGGGCGTGCTCGTTCCGGCAGAAGTCGCCGCGCCGTCGCGCTCCTGCGTCGTCGCCGGATCGCTCGCGCCGCGTTTCGTGTCGTCCACTTCGATCATCAATTCTTCGCTCAAGCCTTCACGGCGCGCGTCTCCTCGCGCCCGCTCGCATTCTCGTCCGTTTGAAGTGTTTGCGCGTCAACACCGCCGCCCGCTTCCGCCTGCACGCGTCGCGCCGTCACCTCCGCGTTGAGATTCGCGATGCCCTCCATCTCCACCGCGCACGAGACGCGAAAGAAGATCACGCCGTCGAGCCAATCGAAGGCTTCGCCGTCCGGCGTGTGCGCGGCGACCGAGACGAAATAATGCTCCTGTCCGAGCCAGCAATTGAACGTAAAGACGGCTTCGATGATCTCGCCGCGACGCGCCGCGCCGAGCGGTCGCCCGCGCTGCTCCGTGTTCGTCCCATAGACGTTGATACCGTGGCGATTGCGAATCATAAACCCGCACACGGGTTCGGCCACGTCCTCTTTGAACAGGATGCGCAGGCGAACTGCCACCGCGTCGCCCGTCTCGATCAACTCGACGGAACGGTTCGTCGCCACGTCGAACAACTCCGCGCCGATAACCTCCGCGCGCCCGTTCCCATGACGATACGAATACTGCAAAGGCTGACGCACGACCGCTGCCTCGCCGCCGCCCGCGACGTGCGCAACGCCCGCGACGCTGCCCTGCGCACTCTCATTTTCGCCAGCATCATTCTCAACCGCCGCCTCGCCGCCCGTCGCGCCCGCATAAGCCTCTTCGCGCGCCATGATCACGCGCTGGTAACGATTGAGCACTTCCATTGGCGTGCCGTCGGCGATCATGCGCCCGGCGTTGAGGAGGATCGCGCGGGAACAGAGCGCGCGCACGAGCGTCGGTTCATGCGAGACGAAGAGGATGGTCGTGCCCGCCTCCTGCATCTCCTTGATGCGCCGCACGCAGCGATGCTGAAAGATCGTGTCGCCGACCGACAGAGCTTCGTCCACGACGAGAATCTCCGGGTCTGTGTTGACGGCGATGGCGAAGGCGAGCCGCACGTACATGCCGGAGGAATAGGTCTTGACGGGCTGGTGTAGAAAGTCGCCGATCTCTGCGAAGCGTTCGATCCCGGCGAGGCGTGCGTCCGTCTGAGCGCGCGAAAAATTCATCAGCGCGGTGTTCATGTAGATGTTTTCGAGGCCGGTGAATTCGAGATTGAAGCCCGCGCCGAGTTCCAGCAGCGCGGCGACGCGCCCCTCGACCTGCACGTCGCCATGCGTCGGTTCGAGCGTGCCGGTGATGATCTGCAACAGCGTGGACTTGCCGCTCCCGTTCGCCCCGACGATCCCTACGGTCGTGCCGCGCTCGATCTCGAAACTGATCTCTCTGAGCGCCCAGAACTCGCGGTGTCGCTTCAGCCACCCGCGCGTCAGCGTCTCTTTCAAGCGGTCGCTCGGGTGATCGTAGATGCGATACTGCTTCGCCACGCCCTCGACGCGCAATGCCGTGCTCATAACTGCAAACCCTAATGCAAACAGTGGCGAGTGACAAGTGTGAAAAGCAGTGATGAGCGACAGGTGACAAGTGACGAGATAAAGCCGTGAATCGTGAATCGTCACTTGTCACTCGTCTCTGTACTTCCCATTGTTTACAATGCGGCCATGATTTCGGCGCAGGATTCGCGGCGGTTGGTGTGGCGGCCTCTGTGGGAGTTGCCGGGGCGTGCGGAGTTGATTCGCGCGCTGGTGCGGCGCGAGTTGGCGGCGCGTTATCGCGGCTCTGCGCTCGGCGTGCTGTGGGCGATGCTGACGCCCGCCGTGATGATCTCGATCTATACCTTTATCTTCGCGGGAATTTTCGGCGCGCGTTTCGGCGAGCGCGGGACGGCGTGGGATTACGCGCTCTACCTCTTTTGCGCGCTCCTGCCCTGGACGGCGTTTCAGGATTCCCTACAGGTTTCTTCCAACGTCATCGTCGCGCACGCGAATCTCGTCAAGCGCGTGGTCTTCCCGCTCGAAGCCCTGCCGGTGGCGCAGGTGATGGCCGCGCTCACCACGCAGATGCTCGGCACGATAGTGTTGCTCCTGGCGACGCTCATCATCCAGCGCGAACTGCATCTCACACTGCTTTGGCTGCCCGTCGTCGTCCTGCCGCAACTCGTCCTGATGCTCGGCGCGGCATGGCTCGTCGCTTCGCTCGGAGTCTTCCTGCGCGACACGGGGCAGGTCGTCTCGCTGCTCGTCGTCGCGTGGATGTTTCTCACGCCGATCATCTATCCCGAACAGATCGTCCCGGTGCGCTATCAAGGGTTCATCAACGCCAACCCGTTCACGCCGCTCGTCAGAAACTATCGCCGCATCATCCTCGAAGGCGTCGCGCCCGACTGGCGCGGACTCGCCTACTTCACACTCTTCGCTCTCGTCGTCTTCATACTCGGCTACTGGTGGTTCGCCAAGACGCGCAAGAATTTCGCAGACGTGATCTGAAAGAGCCGTCAGCCGTCATCTGTTCATCTGTCATCTGTCATCTGTGAGCGGGAAGCGGCGCAAGGTTGGGGGAGCGGCTTTGTTGCCTGTCGCCGCCCGCGAGGCTTTTAGGGTCTGCTGCCGGATGCTTTTTGCGTGTCGCCAGAAATCTTGACGACTGTTCCCATGAGCCACCAGAGGACGAGCGCGACTTCCGCGTCGCCGAAGTTGTAGTTGACGAGGGAACTGGCGCAGAAGCCCGCGAACGCGCCGGTTGCGCCGAGCAGCAGTCCGTGTGTGGAGGCGTCGGCGGATGCGCGCCATGCGCGTTCGCCGCGTGTCAGGGTGAGCCAGAAGACGGCGAGCAGCCAGAGCCAGAGGAGGAGCGCGGGCAGTCCGCGCTCGAAGGCGAGTTGGAGCGGCGTCGAGTGCGTGTGGATCTGCACCTCGCCGGGAAAGCCCCATTCAGTCCAGTGTCGTTTCACTGCGTCCATGCCGTGCCCGAAGAGGGGATGCTCCGGCGTGCGCGTGAGGGCGACGCGCGCGACCGCCAGACGCAGGCGCGAACTCTCATCTTGCAACCTGAGCGCGCCTTCCGCACGCGTCCGCCACACGGCGAACGCGCCGAGCGCGACCGCGAACGCGACGATAACCGTGATGACGAAACGTGTGCGCACGCGAGATGTCGCGCGCCATGCGACGACGCACGCGCCGATGGCGAAGGCGACGAGCGCGGTGCGCATCGCCGTGAGCGCGATGCCTGCCGCGAGGCAGAGAAAGGCCGCTGCGAAGAGTGCGAAACGAAGGCGCGGCAGCGGGCAAGTGCGGCGGCGTTGCCAGTGGGCGAGCGCGAAGCCGAGCGAGAGTTGGGCGAGGATTTGCAGCGTCTCGGCGAAGGTCTGGTAATGGCGCGTCCAGCCGGAAGCGCGGAAGCGGTGCGAGCGTCGTGTGCCGCGCAGGCCGGAAGGCGACGGGCGCGCTTTCAAATCGCCGGACACGCGCTCCGTCCCGACGCGCTCCGCCTGTTCGCCCTGCGAAAATAGACTCAGACGGAGCGGCTCGCCCACGGGCGCGTCCCTGATCGCCTGATCGATCTCGGCGACCGTGTTGACGCGCCGTTCGTTCACGCGCCAGAGCGTGTCGCCCGCCGCGACGCCGAGCGAGGGCGAGCGCAGGGGGCTGTCCGCAGCTATTTCGTCTATGACGAGTCCCCGCCCGCGCGCCACTTCGAACGCGCTCCAGAGCGCGCCCGCCACGCCCGATGCGATCATCAGCGCGGCGCAGACGGCGGCCATGCGGCGCGTGATGAGCGACTGTACGAAATAGAGGATGAGAAAGGTGCTGACCGAGATGAGCTTCAGGAGGCTGATGCGCGGTTCGGCGGAGAAGAGCGCGGAGAGGATGCTCCACGCGTAGAAGAGCCAGAGCGGCAGATCGAGAGCGGTGCGGCGGAGGTTTGTGCGGCGCGTGAAGAGTGTGCGCGCGAGCCAGCCGGAGATGGAGACGGAGAGCGCGATCCACGCTCCGGCGATTGAATGCGGGGCGAAGACGGCGTAGAGCAGGAGGCCGCCGAACGCCGTGGCTTCGGCGAGTCGGAG
>DASWNS010000433.1:0-2353 GCA_036399115.1 Pyrinomonadaceae bacterium
CTCATCCGAAATTAACGCCCAACCTCGTCAAGATGCTCCTGATGTACACGGCGCAGCCGCTCTCCGGCTTCAACATGTTCGAGCAGGGCGCAGGCCAACTCAACATTGAAGGCGCCGTCAGGCTCGCCAAACTCGTGCGCATGGACTTGTCGCCGCTCACCTTCACCGGCTCCCCGCTCCTGACGACGAACACGCCGCCCGCGCCGCGCGACGAGATCGCGGGTCAGAGCATCAACTGGTCGCAGGGCATCATTCTCAATCGCACTTACGCGACGGGGCTTGATCTCATCAACAGGTATCAAAAAGTTTATGGCACGGGCACGCTCCTCGGCGACGGCGTGATCGAGGAATTAAACGCGCAGTCGGTTGATACGACGAAGCTCTCGGGCGCGGTCGCGCTCGGCGAAAACATTTTGACGAGCGGCAGCGGCGGCGCATGGCTGGAAGACGGAATGGGCTTTTTCAGCACAGGAATGCTGCTCGGAGACGGGATCATCATCGGCGACGGGATCGTGATCGGCGATGGGATCATCATCGGCGACGGCATCGTGATCGGCGACGGGATCGTGATCGGCGACTCGCGCCTGCAAGCACATTCGGTTAGGACGAACGGCGACGACACAGAGGCGATGAGGTAGAAATCTCCGTCTGCGGTTGACGATGGCTCGTCAACTTGAAATACTTTCGCGTCGTCGCTTTTCTCCCAACCTTTGTCAATTCCACCTCGCAAGTCGCTCAGGCGCAACTCTCTTTACGACGTTGCGCGCGGAGCTATCTCTGACCATGCTCGATGGGTTCGAGTTCGATCCAGATTGAGTACGGCACAGGCGGCGTCTCCCGAAGACAGTTCGATGCCGCCTCGTGTTTAGCTCAAAGGAGGAGTCCGGTGAAATACTCGCAACGTTTTCCCTTCATCAAGCAATTCATATTCTCGCTGCTGCTCTGTGCGCTGTTAACCAGTGAATTGCCCGTTACGCACGCTGCCCCCGCGCATGCGAGTCTGCGCGATGAGCAGGATGTCGAGCGACGCGGTGCGCGCGGGCGCAGCGAGGAGAAAATCTCTTCCGAATTGCTTGACGCGTCGCGTCGCGGCTCGCGCAAACATCAAAACGAGCGCGTGAAAGTGATCCTGCAACTGAACGGCAAGGCCAATCCCGCCTTCGAACTCTTCCTGCAAGCTTACGGCGCACGCACGACGCGCAACTTTGCGAAACTCAATGCCCGCGCGGTTGAACTGCCCGCACGCGCCATCAAGGCTCTCGCCGCACGCGGCGAACTTCGTTTCGCCTCTTCCGATCAGGAGATGATCCCGGCAGGCCACGTCTCGGAAACGACGGGCGCGGACGCCGTGCGCAACTCGTCGAGCGCAGGCGCGCTTAATTTGCCGGGCGGAACCTCCACCTATCTGGACGGAACGGGCATCGGCATCGCCGTGCTCGATTCGGGCATCGACCTCGGCCACCGCGCCTTCCTGAATCACAGCAACAGGTCGCGCGTCGTCTTAAGCCGCGACTTCACGGGCGAGAACCGCATTGACGATCCTTACGGTCACGGCACGCACGTTGCCTCCATCGCCGCCGGAAACGGGCGCATCTCGAACGCCGAATATATCGGCATCGCACCGAACGCCAACCTCGTCAACCTGCGCGTGCTCAACTCGAAAGGACAGGGCACGACCTCCGGCCTGCTCGCCGCGCTCGACTGGGTGCTGGCAAATCGCACGCTCTACAACATACGCGTCGCCAACCTGAGCCTCGGCGCGCCCGCCATCGAATCCTATCGCAACGATCCCGTGTGTCGCGCCGTGCGTCGTCTGGTTGACGCCGGAATAGTGGTGGTCGCGGCGGCGGGCAACAACGGGAAGAACAGTTCGGGGCAAAAAATTTACGGGCAGATTCATTCGCCGGGCAACGACCCTTCCGCGCTCACGGTCGGCGCAGCCAACACTTTCGGCTCGCACCCGCGCCACGACGACGGCGTCGCCAGCTACAGTTCGCGTGGCCCGACGCGAAGCTTCTGGACTGACGCGCTCGGCACGAAACGCTACGACAGTTTGATCAAGCCGGACATCGTCGCGCCCGGCAACAAGCTGGTCTACGCACAGGCCGACGACAATCTTCTCGTGCGGCAGAACCCGGAACTCGATGCGGGCATCAGCCCCGTCGATAACCGCAAAATGATGTACATGAATGGCTCTTCGATGGCGACGCCTGTGGCCGCCGGAGCCGCCGCCCTGCTGCTGCAAACTCATCCGAAATTAACGCCCAACCTCGTCAAGATGCTCCTGATGTACACGGCGCAGCCGCTCTCCGGCTTCAACATGTTCGAGCAGGGCGCAGGCCAACTCAACATT
>DASWNS010000434.1:0-2695 GCA_036399115.1 Pyrinomonadaceae bacterium
CTCGTCACTCGTCACTGTTTTATTATGGCTAGGAGCGCGGAAATCGGGGAGAAGGTAGGCCGGGTGGAGCGTATGCTGGCGGCTGAGGGGTTGGGCGGCGTGCTGTTGGGCGCGCAGCACAATTTCTCCTGGCTTACGGCGGGCGGTTCAAACGGCATCGACCTGAGCCGTGATGCGGGCGCGGGTGCGCTGCTCGTGCGCGCGGACGGGAAGCGTTTCGTGCTCGCCAGCCGGATCGAGATGCCGCGACTGCTGGCGGAAGAGTTGGCGGGGGAAGAGTTTGAACCCGTGGAGTTCGCGTGGGAAGAGGAGAAAGCCTCCCCGACGTTTTTGGCCGACCGCGCGCGTTCGCTGTTGGAAGGCACCTCCGCTCTCGGCTCCGACCTGCCCGTGAGTCCTGAAGTCCGCGTCATCGAAGGCGCGCTCGCCGGTTGTCGCTACAGGCTCACGCCCCCGGAGATAGAGAGATTCAGGCAACTGGGGCAGGACGCGGGGCGCGCGTCGAGCGATCTGGTCAGGAGCCTCGAACCGGGCGAGACGGAGCAGGAAGTGGCGCGACGCGCTCAGGATGCTCTCGCCGCAGGGGGGATGCGCGCCGTCGTGTGTCTGGTCGCCGCAGACGAGCGGATACGGCAGTTTCGCCATCCGGTGCCGACGGCACGCCGTTGGGAGAAGGTTTTGATGTTGGTGGTCTGCGCACGTCGCGGCGGACTAATCGCGAGCCTGACGCGCATCATCTGCGCGGGCGCTGCCCTTGAAGATTTACAAAGACGAACCGAGGCGGTCGCGCGCGTCAACGCGAGCCTGCTCGCGTTGACGAGGCCGGGCGCGACGGGCGCGGAGTTGTACCGGACGGCTGCGCGCGCCTACGACGCCGCAGGGTTCACAGGCGAGGCGCGGCTGCATCATCAGGGCGGCGCAGCCGGTTACCGCACACGCGATTGGGTGGCACATCCGGCGTCGGCGGAAGTGGTTCAGGACGGGCAGGCGTTCGCCTGGAATCCATCCATCACGGGCACGAAGGCCGAGGAAACCATCATCGCCCGCGAGGACGGGGTGGAAGTCGTCACGAGGACATCGGACTGGCCGCAGGTCGCCGTCGAAGTTGACGGCAGTGAGTACCTTTCTCCGGGCGTGCTTCTCGTCTGACGAGCGCGCCCGTACCGTTCAAACCCATTTCAAAAAGACGGGGTAATAAGATGAGCGATACGAGTAAGGTGGTGCAGGCGACTGCGCTCCCGAAATCAAAGTCGGAGGTTGCGCCTCCGCAGGCGGCGGGCGCGAGTGTGGTAGGCGCAGCCATCGCGGCGAGCGAAGGGGTCGGCGGGCGTATTGGCCGCTACCGTTGGGTCATCTGCGCGCTGCTGTTCTTCGCAACGACGATCAACTACATCGACCGGCAGGTGCTCGGCATCCTCGCCACCGACGAGAATTTCAAACGCACCATCGGTTGGAACGAGGCCGAGTACGGCTACGTCAACACGGCGTTTCAAGCCGCCTACGCCATCGGGCTGCTGGTGGTCGGCAACCTGATGGACAGGTTCGGGACGCGCAAGGGCTTCTCGTTCGCCATCGTCTGGTGGTCGATTGCGGCGATGGGGCACGCTCTGGCGCGTTCGCCCGTCGGCTTCGGCGTGGCGCGCTTCGCGCTCGGGTTGGGCGAGGCGGGCAACTTCCCCGCGGCCATCAAGACGGTGGCCGAGTGGTTTCCGAAGAAGGAGCGCGCGCTCGCCACGGGCATCTTCAACTCCGGCTCGAACGTGGGTGCCATCATCGCGCCGCTCTCCGTTCCGTGGATTGCGGTCACGTATGGCTGGCAGTGGGCGTTTATCATCACGGGCGCGATAGGCTTCATCTGGCTGGCCTTCTGGCTCGCCGCCTACCGCCGCCCCGAAGAGCACCCGAAGCTCTCCGCAGCCGAACTGGCGCACATCCAGTCAGACCCGGCGGAGCCGACGACGAAGATTCCCTGGGCGCGACTCTTCCCGCACCGGCAGACCTGGGCTTTCGCCTTCGGCAAGTTTCTCACAGACCCGATCTGGTGGGTCTACCTCTTCTGGCTGCCGAAGTTTCTCAACACCAACTACGGCCTGAACATCACGCAGATCGGCCTCCCGCTCGTCGTCATCTACGTCGCCGCAGACTTCGGCTCAATCGGCGGCGGCTGGCTCTCCTCGTCGCTCATCAAGCGCGGGTGGACTGTGAACAAGGCGCGCAAGACGGCGATGCTGCTCTGCGCCGTGTCGGTCGTGCCCATCATGTTTGCGGCGAACGCCTCGAACCTGTGGGTCGCGGTCGGGCTGATCAGTCTGGCGGCGGCGGCACATCAGGGCTGGAGCGCGAACATGTTCACGACGGCCTCGGACATGTTTCCGCGCCGCGCCGTCGGCTCGGTCGTCGGCATCGGCGGCATGGCCGGTTCCATCGGCGGCATGTTAATCGCCACCACGGTCGGCCTTATTCTTCAATACACAGGCTCGTACCTGCCCATCTTCATTATCGCCGGGTCGGCCTATCTCGTCGCGCTGCTGGTCATACACCTGCTCGCGCCGCGCCTCGAACCGGCTAACGTGGAGGCTCCCGCGAGATAGGTGGAGACTATGAGCAAGCTACTCGACGTGAAACCGAAAGAGGGCAGCCGTTGGGATTTGGTGAGCCTCGGCGAAGTGATGTTGAGGCTCGACCCCGGCGACGC
>DASWNS010000435.1:0-1606 GCA_036399115.1 Pyrinomonadaceae bacterium
CCAGACGATGCTCGACCGGGCGAAAGTTCCTCACCGTCTCGCGCATCGCATCGGGCGACGCGCCGCACGCCAGCCCGCACGCGAGCGCGGCCAAAACGTTCTGCACGTTATGCAGGCCGCGCAACTGCATCTCATCGCGCGCGAGCAGCACCCGCTCGCCTTCGCGCGTACGCGAAACGAGTTCGCGCCCGTCGCGCAAAAACAGTCCCTCTTCCAGTTCCCTCTCGACGCTGAACAGAACGACGTGCGCGCGCAAGCCCGACGCCCACGAAGCCACAATGTCGTCGTCGGCGTTCAGGATCGCCACGTCGCCCGCCGCCTGATTGCGAAAGATGCGATGCTTGGCCGCGCCGTAATCGGTCAGAGTCTCGTAACGATCCATGTGGTCGGGCATCAGGTTCAACACGACGGCCACGGTCGGGTGAAAGTCTGCAATCGTCTCAAGCTGGTAACTCGAAACTTCCGCCACCGTCCAACCGTCTTCGCGCGACGATTCGACTAAAGAGACGAGCGGTGTGCCGATGTTGCCGCCGACCTGCACGGGCAAGTCCGCGCCGCGCAACAACTCCGTGACGAGCGCGGTCGTCGTCGTCTTTCCGTTCGTGCCCGTGATGGCGACGATGCGCCCGCGCAGGAAGCGCGCCGCGAGTTCCACTTCGCCGATCACCTCCGCGCCCGCGCGCTCCATGTAACGCACCGGGATGTTTTTCGAAGGCACGCCCGGACTCACCACCACGAGTTCGATCTGATCCATCAACCACATCGGCACGTCGCCCGCCAGCAACCCCACGCCTTCCGCCTTCAACGCCCGCGCCTCATCCGTCCACTCTTCTATCGCTTTGCGATCATTGAGAGCCACGGTTGCCCCGCGCGCCGCCAAGAACCGCGCCGCCGCAATGCCGCTGCGCGCCGCACCGATGATCAGAACTTTTTTCCCTTCAACCTGCAAATTTTTCAGCTTTCAATTATCAACATCTAACGCAGTTTCAAAGTCGAGAGACTAAGGAGCGCGAACAGGATCGCGAGGATCAAAAATCGAAAGACGACTTTCGACTCCTTCCAGCCCTGCATCTCGAAGTGGTGATGGAGCGGCGTCATCTTGAAGAGTCGCCGCCCGGTGCCCGTGTGCCGCTTCGTCATCTTGAAGAAAGAGACTTGCAGCATCACCGAGATCGCTTCGAGGACGAACACGCCGCCGACGAGTACGAGGATGAACTCCTGTTTCGTCAAAATCCCGATGGTGCCGATTGCGCCGCCGATGGCGAGGCTGCCCACGTCGCCCATGAACACGTCTGCGGGCGGCGCGTTGTACCACAAAAAGCCGAGGCTCGCGCCCGCCATCGCGCCGCAAAAGACCGTTAGTTCGCCCACTTCGCGGCGATGCTCGATGAACAGAATATCCGCCCAACGCTTGTCGCCGCTGACATAGGTGAAGGCCGTCAGCGCAACCATCGCGATGAAGGTGACGCTGATGGCGAGTCCGTCGAGGCCGTCCGTCAGGTTCACCGCGTTCGACGAGCCGAGCAGCACGACGAGGATGAAGGGCAGGTAAAGCCAGGGTCCGATGTTCGTGATGCGCGTGATGTCCGTCTGCTTGAAGAACGGG
>DASWNS010000436.1:0-5096 GCA_036399115.1 Pyrinomonadaceae bacterium
CGCAGCGACGGCAGCACAGTCCCCTCCTGATCGAGGTGATACATGCCCTGCTGAATCGAGGTCAGGACGATTGGATGCGGGCTGACTTCGAGGAAGCTCACATAACCGCCCTCCAGCAGACGCTGCACGGTGCCGGAAAAGAGAACCGGCTCCCGCAGATTTCGCCACCAGTAAGCGGCATCCAGATTGAGGTTGCGGTCAAACTCTCCGGTCACGGTGGAGTAGAACGGCAACGCTAAAGACTGCGGGCGCACCTCCGCTAGACTTCGCAGCAGCGGCTCGCGCAGAGGCTCCATCTGCGGACTGTGCGAGGCGATGTTGACCTTCACCTGACGACAGGAGACGAAGCGCCCGCGCAGGCTCTCCAGCAACTCTTCGAGCGCGGCTGTCTCTCCGGCGATGACGGTTGAGGTCGGGCTGTTGCTGACGGCGACCGATAGCCTGTCGGCATAGCCTTTCAACGCCTCCTGCGTGTGTTCGAGAGTCAACTCGACCGCCGCCATGCTGCCCATCCCGCTGCGACTTTTCAGCAATTGGCTGCGGCGGCAGATAATCTTCACGGCGTCTTCCAGACTCAAGGCTCCCGCCACGTGCGCCGCCGCGATCTCGCCCATGCTCTGCCCGATGACAGCCGCCGGTTCGATGCCCCACGAACGCCAGAGCGCGGCGAGCGAGACTTGCATGGCGAACAGCGCGGGCTGCACCACGTCTATCTCGTCGAGCCTTGAGTGCTCCGCGTCGGCGGTGAGTTCTGCCAGCAAAGACCAGCCCTGATGCTCGCGCATCAACGCGTCGCAACGCTCCATACTCGCGCGGAAAGATTCTTCCGTGCGCAGCAGTTGACGCCCCATCCCAGCCCATTGCGACCCCTGACCGGGGAAGACGAAGACCAGCTTCGGCGATTGGGTGGCCTGCTTCCGCCGCGCTTCGACGCCGGGGAACAACTCGCCGCGTCCAAATGCTTCGAGGCGTTCGATCAGTTCGGCGTGTGTGCGTCCCGTCAAAGCCAGACGGTGCTCGTGATGCGCGCGACGTGTGCCAGCCGTGTAGCAAATGTCCGCGAGAGATTCCTGCGCGCCTTCGCCGTCGAGATAGGCGCGGTAAAGCTCCGCCAGAGCCTCAAGCGCGTGCGGGTCGCGGGCGGAGAGCGTAAGCAACTGTGCCTCTGCCCCGGCGTCTGCATCCTGCGCGCGGGCGGCGGCGACTGATTCGACGTTGCCCGACGCCTCTTCCAGTACAACGTGTGCGATTGTGCCGGTGAGGCCGAACGAACTCACGCTGGCGAAACGCTTCCGCGCCGGGTCGAGCGGCCAGGGAAGGCTCGTGGTCGGGATGGTAAAGCCCAACTCTTCGAGCGAAATCTGCGGGTTGACCTCTTTCAGGTGGAGGTGCGGCGGAATCTCGCACTGTTGCAGGGCGAGCACCGTTTTGATGAGTCCGGCGATGCCCGCCGCCGATTCGAGGTGTCCGATGTTGGTCTTGACGGAGCCGACGGCGAGTTTCTGCGGTCGCCCTTCGTCCTTCAAGACCGCGCCGAGCGCGCGCATCTCGATGGGGTCGCCCAGAGAGGTGCCGGTACCGTGAGCCTCGATATAGCTGATCGCAGACGGCTCGACGCCCGCGTTAGCCAAAGCCTCGCGGATCAATTCCTGCTGCATGCCTCCGTTGGGGACGGTATAGCCGCCGCTCCGCCCGTCATGCTTGACCGCCGAGCCGCGAATCAGGGCGAGGATGTTATCGCCGTCGGCGACCGCATCGGAGAGTCGCTTGAGCACGACGATGCCGCAGCCTTCGCCGCGCACGTAGCCATCGGCTGAAGCGTCGAAGGTCTTGCAGCGACCGTCGGCGGCCATCGTCCGGGCTTTGCTCATGTAGATGTTGACATCGGGCAGGAGAATCAGATTCGCGCCGCCCGCCAGCGCCATGTCACACTCGCGGTTGCGCAGGCTTTGACAGGCGAGGTGGGTTGTCACCAGCGACGACGAGCAGGCCGTGTCCACGGTCATGCACGGCCCTTGCAGCCCGAACGCGTAAGAGAGGCGACCCGCAGCCGAACTCAACACGTTGCCCGTTCCGTAGTAGGCGTCGATGCCCGCAGTACCTCCGAGCTTAACCTGCTGGAAGTATTCGGCGTTCGTCAGCCCGACGAAAACGCCCGTCTTGCTCCCCGTCACATCCTGACTGCGGCCTGCGTACTCCAGAGCCTCCCAGGAGACTTCGAGCAACAGGCGGTGTTGCGGATCGATGCTGAGCGCCTCGCGCGGGGAGATGCCGAAGAAGCTGGCGTCGAACTTGTACACGTCTTCGATGAAGGCTCCCCAACGCGTGTACATCTTGCCGGGTGCTGCGGGGTCTGCGTCGAAGTATTCCTCGATGTCCCAACGTTCGGCGGGAACTTGCGTAACGGCGTCTACTCCGTCGCGCAGCAACCGCCAGAAGGCCGCAGGGCTGTTTGCGCCGCCGGGGAACCGGCAGGCCATGCCGACGATGGCAATCGGCTCCGTCCGCGCGCGCTCGGCGGCGGCGAGTTGTGACTGCATCTGCTCGACGGCGAGCAGGGCGCGTTTGACGGGTGAAAGCTGAGAGACGCGGTCTGATGTGTTGCTCATGTTGCTATTCCAGTGAAAGTTTATTTGTCAGTAAGGCCAGCGCTTCTTCATCCGAGAGCTGTTCGAGGTGTTCGAGGTGTTCGAGCTGTTCGAGTTCCGCCTCCGCCGTCTCCTCCTTCACGGCTGCGGGTCGGGGCGTTTCGTTGTTGAGCTTCAAATCCAGAACGTGTTCGGACAGGTAGTGTGCCAGCGCATCGACGTTCGCGTGCTCGAACATCATGCTCAGAGGGAACGGCCTTCCCACGGCGGCTTCCAGATTGCGCGCCAGTTCCGCAATCATCAGCGAGTCCATGCCAAGATCGAAGAAGCCTTGCGCGACATCGAGTTGCGCGGAGGAGGGCAGCCCCAACACCCCGCAAGCCTCGGCCTGAATGCGTGCGGTGAGAATGGCAAGGCGCTCGGACGGCAACGCCTCCGTCAACTGTACGACGAGCGGCGGCGTCGCCTGAGTCGAGCCTGACCGGGCGGGACGCTCGACGGACTGCTCCGGCGATGCGGAAGCCGTGTCAAAGAGATCGCTGAGGAACGGTTCGCGCTGCGGCGACGGCAAGGAGGCGATGAACTCCGTCCACCGGACAGGCAACACGCCCACCTGTGTAGCCCCTTCGACCAGCAAGCGTTCGAGCACGCGAAAGCCCGCTTCAGGCCGGATGCTGTCGATGCCTTGCCGCGCAAAATCCTTAGCGTGCGAGGCGGCCATGCCCACCTCAGCCCACGGCCCCCAGTTGATACTCAAGCCATGCAGACCGAGCGCGCGCCGGTGGTGCGCCAGTGCATCCATAAACGAGTTGCCCGCCGCGTAACCGGACTGACCCATACTGCCGAGCACGGACGAAATGGAAGAGAACAGCACGAAGAAATCGAGCTTTGCACCAACCGTCAAGCTGTGTAGATTCCAGGCTCCCTGAAGCTTCGGAGCCAGCACGCGCGCAAAACGCTCCTGATCCTGTTGACCCAGGAGCGCATCCTCCAGCACCCCGGCGGCATGCACCACGCCTTTGAGCGGGGGCATTGTCGCCGCAATCTCAGCCAACGCCTGCTCGACCTGTTCCCGCGCCGCCACGTCGGCGGCGATCACGCGCACCTGCGCGCCCGCCGCTTCCAGTTGTGCAACGACTTCACGCGCCGGAGCCGTCGCGCCGCTGCGCCCGACCAACGCCAGATGCCTTGCCCCGCGCGCCACCATCCAGCCCGCGAGTTTCAGTCCTAAACCTCCAAGCCCGCCCGTAATCAGGTACGTGCCCTCCGCATCGAGCGAAAACGGGCTTTCCGGCGAAGGCTGAACTCCCTTGCGCGTGCCATCTGTTTCCGGCGCAACAGAGTTTCCCTTCCACCTCTGCAATCTGGCGACGTAACGCGCCGTCTCGCTCCACGCCACTTGATTCTCCCCGGAGAACGAGCGCAACTCTTGAAAGAGTGCGGCGGCCTTCGCTTCCGGCGCAGCATTGTTGACATCAATCATCGTGCAGCGCAGCGAATGGAACTCACGCGCGATCACACGACCGAGTCCCCACACGGGCGCGTGTGCGATGCCGGACGGCAGGCGCGCGCCCGCCGGTCCCTGCGCACCTGTTGTCGCTAACCAGAGGCGAACGCTCCGCGCGAGTCCGGCGCGGTCGAGCGATTGCAAAAGATGCAGGATGCTCCGGCAGCCGACGGTCTGCGCCTGCGCGAGATCATTCGCCGTCAACTGCGCCTGCGCCGTCGCCTCTTCCAGACCCCAGAGGTGCAGCACGCCGCGCCAGCCCGGCAGTCCGAAGTCCGAAGCCTCCGCCAGCAATTGATCGAAGTCTCTGGCCGACGCCGGATCAACCTCAAACTCATTCGGCGCGACGCGTCTGTATGAACTACCGACCCGCACCAACACGCAGGCGTCCGCCTCTTCAACCTCCAGACGCGACCTGACAGCTTCGCCGACTCCGCTATCATCCGCGAAGATCAGCCATTTGCCCTGCGCTTCAACTTGCGTGGAGGCAGGCGTCTGAGTTGACGGAAGCTCCTCTCGACGCCACTCGATCTCGTAGAGCCACGCGCCGGTATCCTCTCCCGCCGCGCGCCGCGATTCATCCGCCGCTCGTGCTCCTCGCGCCGCTTCGGGTCGAACGCTACTGCGCACGCGCTGGAGACGTACGCCGCGTAGTTCGAGGACTACTTCGCCCGCCTCCGTGAGCAGCATCGCGTCTGCCGTCAGCACCGGCGGGAGGTCTTCCAGAGGCGTTTGCAAGGTGGCGTAACTCCACGCCACGCCCGCGGGGATGTGTCGTCGCCCGACCCTGACTCGTCCCACGCCGACCGGCAAGTAAGTGACGCCTTCCGCCTGCCCCGCCTGTAACGGCAGAGCGCAGGCGATCACCTGCAAGCAGTTGTCGAGCAATAGCGGATGCACGCCGCCCGCAGGCGCGGTATCCTCCGAAACCGCCCCGTCCAGAGCGATGCGCGCGATGGCCTCGCCGTCGCGCTGCCACACTTGCTGTACGCCCCGAAAGC
>DASWNS010000437.1:0-7323 GCA_036399115.1 Pyrinomonadaceae bacterium
AATTTCCCCGCGCTCGCAGCCGCTCCGCCGGATACAGACGTGGTGCGCGCCATGTTTGAAGGCTTGACCGAGTATGATCCGAAAACTCTGACGCCAGTTTCGGGCGTGGCGATTCGCTGGGAGTCGGAGGCGGAAGATCGCGTGTGGATTTTTCACCTGCGCCACGATGCGCGCTGGTCGAACGGCGAGCCGGTGACGGCGCACGACTTTGTGCGCTCCTGGCAACGCACGCTCGAACTCGGCGAACGCGCGCCGCACGCGAAACTTTTAGCCAACCTCGAAGGCGTGCCCGTGAAGGCGTCGAATCCGGCGGGTGCGCCGTCGCCCGCGCCTTCCCCGTCGAATGATGAGATGAATGCTGGCGGGGCGTCGAGAGTTACGGAACCGGGCGCGGGTGCGTCGCCCGCGAAGCGTGAACTCGGAGTCGAGGCGGTCAACGATTACACTCTGAAAGTCCGCCTGCAAAGGCCGGATAAAAATTTCCCCGCGCTCGTCGCGCATCCAGTCTTTCGTCCCGTCTACCGTGCGGAGAGCGCGAAGGAGAGCGAGCGGGAAGCGGCGGTGGAGCCGTCCGGGGAAGATGGCGCGAAGGAGGCGACGCCTGAGTCCGGTGCGGCGAAGGCTGCGCCCGTCATCTCAAACGGCGCGTTCAATTTGAGCGCGCAGGCGGCGGACGGCGTAGTGCTGGAACGCGCGGAGAGTTATTGGAACGCGAAGATCGTGTCGCTCGAACGCGTCCGTTTCGTCGCCGCGCCTGATTCGGAAGCCGCGCTCTCGGCCTATCGTGCGGGCGAAGTGGACGCCGTGACCAACACCAACATCGAACCGCTCGCTCTGAAACTGCTCACGCCTTACGAAGATTTTCGCCGCGCCACTTTCGGCGCACTGACCTTTTACGATGTCAATATCACACGCGCGCCCTTTAGCGACCTGCGCGTCCGTCAAGCCCTATCGCTTGCCATCGACCGCGAGCGTTTGAGCGCGGACACGCTCGGCGGCGCAACCGAAGCTGCCGCAAAGTTTCTACCTTCGACCGCAGCGAAGAGCAGTGAAAACAATGCGGGGATAGAGAGCAGCGTGACATTCGATGCCGAACGCGCGCGCCGTCTGTTCGCCGAGGCCGGTTTCGCGGGCGGCGAAAACTTCCCGCGCCTGCGCCTGCTGGTGAATCGCAACAAGCAGCACAGAACGGTGGCTGCCGCCGTCGCTGCGATGTGGCGGAACGTTCTGGGAGTCGAGACGGAGATCATGGTGCGCGATTGGGACGAGTACGAAGCGGCTCTGCGCGCAGGCGATTACGACGTAGCGCGGCGCAGCATGGTGATGCAGACAGTTGACGAGGAGACAAACATGCTCGCCATGTTCGCGCCTGACAGGCTGAGCGCGGCAGCTAATGCGGATACGAACGGCGGCGCGAGCACAGAGGCGCAGGCGGCTCCCTCGCCGCGCGCGGAACCTCCCGGCGGGACTGCGGCGGCTGGCGGGGAAGAGTCGCAGGGCGGGGCGTCGTTAGCCGTTGCCGCGCAACCGATTCTGAGCGAACAGCAGGCGCTCAAAGAACTGCCCGCGCTCCCGATCTATTTCGCCTCCTCTTACGCGCTCGTCAAACCTTACGTCGCGGGCTTCGACTCCAACCTGCTCGACGCGCCTTCACTGCAACACGTACGCATCGAGACGAACTGGCAACCGCCGAAACGCGACACGCCCATCCGCATCGTCAGCAACCGCTAGCGCGTCTTACTGTAAAAGTTTTCTGTTCACGCCCTTGACCCATTGCCATAGATACACTCGATGAGCCACCCCGCACCCCTCCTGTCAGTCAGAAACTTATGCACCTATTTCGGGAGCGCGGACGGCGTGGTGAAAGCCGTGGACGGCGTGAGCTTCGACTTGAGGCGCGGCGAGACGTTGGGGATCGTCGGCGAATCGGGTTCGGGTAAGTCTGTCACCAGCCTCTCGCTGCTCCGGCTGATCCCTGAGCCGCCGGGAAAAATTCTCCGTGGCGAGGTCGTATTCGACGGGCAGGATATTCTCTCGCTGCCCTTGAGAGCCGTCCGGCAGATTCGGGGCAAGCGCATCGGCATGATCTTTCAAGACCCGATGGCCTCGCTCAATCCCTTCATGCGCGTCTCCACGCAGTTGATGGAACTCACCCGACTACACCTGCGCCACACGAAGAGAGAGGCGCACGAGCATGCCGTGCGGATGCTCGACACCGTGGGCATCCCCGACGCACGCGTTCGGGCAGAGAGCTACCCGCACGAGTTCTCCGGCGGGATGCGTCAGCGCGTGATGATCGCGATGGCGCTCTCTTGCCAGCCCGAACTGTTAATCGCGGACGAACCGACCACCGCGCTCGACATGACGATTCAGGCGCAGATTCTCGAACTCGTCAAAAGTTTGAAAAGTAAGACGAATTTGAGCGTCATTCTCATCACGCATGATCTGGGCGTGGTGGCGGGCATGACGGATCGCGTGATCGTGATGTACGCGGGAAAAGTTTTCGAAGAGGCTCCGACGCGCGAACTGTTTGCGCGCCCGGCCAATCCTTACACGAAAGCGCTCCTGCGCTCCGTGCCCGACCCGGAATCGGCGCAGGGCGCGCTCTACCAGATTCCGGGGCATCCGCCGGACGTTTCGCGCCTGCCCGCCGGATGCCCCTTCGCCCCGCGCTGTGAACGCGCCGAAGAGGTTTGCCGCAGAGAGTTTCCGCCCTTCGTGCAACTTACGCGCGAACACTCTTCACTCTGTCACTTCGCCGCAGAAGTCTACGCGCAGACGAACGAGCGCCAAGCATGAACGCACACGACGACACACAGACCCATTTTGCTGACGCTTCGCACACGCTCCCCGCAGATGTCGCGGCGGCAGGCGGGGAGCCGCTCGTCGTGGTGCGCGATCTCAAAGTCCATTTCGCGCAGGGCGGGGGCGGTTCGCTCCGGGACAAATTTGCGGGCGGCACTTTGGCGAGACGGGGCGGTGACCGGAGCATGAGCCAGGGCGAGAGCCAGCAAGAGGGTCGGGGCGTGTTGAAGGCTGTGGACGGCGTTTCGTTCGAGATCAAGCGCGGAGAGACTCTGGGGCTGGTCGGCGAATCGGGCTGCGGCAAGTCAACGCTCGGTCGCGCTCTGCTGCGGCTCGCGCCGGTAACGAGCGGGCGACTCTTTTTTCGCGGGCAGGAACTCACGAATTTGTCGTCGCGCGAGTTGCGCCGTTCGCGGCGTTACATGCAGATGATCTTTCAAGACCCTTACGCCTCGCTCAACCCGCTGATGACCGTCGGGCAGATCGTCTCGGAACCAATCGAGACTTTCCGGCTCGCAAGCGGGCGGGAGCGCGCCGAACGCGTGCGCGAGTTGTTGGAGACGGTCGGCCTGAGCGCACGCCACGCCGGGCGTTACCCGCGCGAATTTTCCGGCGGTCAACGCCAGCGCATCGGCATCGCACGCGCCCTCGCCGCCAGCCCGGAGTTCATCGTCGCGGACGAACCGATTTCCGCTCTCGACGTTTCCATTCAGGCGCAGATTATGAATTTGCTGGAACGCCTGCGGAGCGAGCGCAAGCTGACATATCTTTTCATCTCGCACGACCTGCGCGCCATCCGCCACGTCTCCGACCGCATCGCCGTCATGTATCTCGGCAAACTGGTCGAACTCGGCGCGGCGGGGAGCGTCTACGACGATCCGTTGATGCCTTACACGAAAGCGCTGATCTCGGCGGTGCCGTTTGCCGACCCCGTACGCGAAGCCGCGCGGCGTCGCATCGTGCTCGCGGGCGACGTGCCCTCTCCCCTCAACCCGCCGCGCGGCTGCCGTTTTCACACGCGCTGCCCCTACGCCATTCAGGCGTGCCGCGAAGTCGCGCCCGCGCTCGCCGAAATCAAACCGGCGCACTTCGCCGCGTGTATCCGCATCAGCCCGGAAGAACCGTCCATCGAGCGCGTCGCAGACGAGGCCGCGCCCGGTCTGAAAAATCCCGCTCAATTTGCCGGAACGTGAAAAATTGTGTCGATTCGTCGTTTACACGAAGAGTCCTGGGACACTTCCTTTTGCTTTGGGCGATGATTTAACCGGCCGTGGTTAAATCTTTCTATGGAATATACTTGTCTCTTGGCAACGGGGCACTTATACTGCTGAAAGGGGTTGTCCCCATCAGCCTGACCCCCGTATTGTCCGGTTAAGATGTGGCGCACGATTGCTCCTCATCGCCGGACTGTACACTCAAGACTCGCCCCTTCAACCACGCAAGGGAACACCCCGAAACGCAACCGGATTCAGCATGGAAAAGTCTGCCGCTACAGAGCGTGCCAAATTCCGGAACGAGGAACTGCCAATTCTCCAGGAGTGGGAGCGTTGGCTGGCTTCGGTCACCGCTGAAACCGATCTCGCGATCCTGTTGGTCGAAGGTCATCAGCCGCCGCAACTCGCCATCTCCAACAACAACTCCATCTGCCACGCTTTTCAAAGTTCGACGACGCACGCGCACCTCTGCGACCCCTACTGCGGCGTCGCTTTCCAGCGCGCGCACGAGGCGGGAGAAGCGACTCATTATCGCTGCCACGCCGGACTCCACTGTTTCGCCATGCCCGTCGGGATGGACGCGTCGCGCCCGCTGGCCGTCATCGGCGGGCGGGCTTTTCTTTCGAGCGCGGATTATCGCGAACTCGCAGAGCGTTTTCGCCACGGCGACCTGCGTGAACTGCTCTCCACCGAACTCTTCCGCAACGTTATCTTCGCCTCGCGCCATCATCTCGATGAACTGGCCGCCCAACTGGCCGAAGCCTCCGTGACGGCAGACGCACGCCGCGCAACCGGGAGCAGCCCGACCAATAAAGGCGCGCACACGGAAACGCCGCGCGAGCAGGCAGCCGTGGAAGCGAAGGGAGGGGAACTATCGCGCCCGCGCGGCGTCAATTTCCCGCCCGGCCTGAAGTTGCTCGACGCTTGCCAGATCGCGCTCGAAAAGTTGCGCGTGAGATTCAAGTTGAAGTCGGTCGTCCTGATGCTGCGCACGGGCGACGATTTCACGCCCGCGTGCGGGATGGGCAAGTTCAAGAACAGATCGCCGCAACTATCCGCGAAGGGCAAGAGCGACGAGCACCTGAAACTGGTGGGCGGCACGGATGCGAGCGGCGTGGCGGCGGAGTTGTTCGCACTGAGCGACGATGAGACGGAGGTTTTCCCGCTCGTCGTCGGCGACGAGTTGAAGGGCGCGCTCCTTGTCGCCGACGGCAAATTGCCGGAAGAGAAACGGCGTGGCTTGAGCGAGTTCTGCCTTGAGGTCGCCATGCCGCTCGAAGTCTTGCGGCTGCGCGAGGAGTTGGAACGCAGCCTGCGCGCCAGCTATCACCTGCAAGCCTTCACGCAGCAGATCAACGAAGTCGAGCCTGCCGAAGCCTACGCCGCCATCCTGCGCCATTCGACCGAACTGTTGCGCTCCGAACGCGGCTCGCTCCTCTTGTTTGACGAAGCGGCGAATGAACTGGAAGTGAAAGCGGCGGTCGGACCCAGAGCCGACGTGACGCAGGACGAGCGCGTGCGCGTCAACGAGAGCGTCTCCGGCTCGGTGCTGCTCGACGGACGCCCGCGCATCGTGCGCGATCTGCGTACGACGGAACTGCATCGCGCTCCCGCCGAGAGAAAGTATAAGAGCGATTCTTTCATCAGCTACCCGATCATCACGGGCGGGCGCAAAGTCGGCGTCATCAACATGACGGACAAAGCAGGCGGCGAGCCTTACAACGATTTCGACCTGCACCTGCTCGAAACGATGGTGCCGCAGATGGCGCTCGCGCTCGACCGCGCCGGTTGGCATCAGAAAGCGACGCAGTTTCAACTGCTCTCCATCACCGACCCGCTGACCGGCCTGCTCAACCGGCGTTATCTCGAAGAGCGTCTGGGCGAGGAGTTCGAGCGTTCCAAGCGTCATCGTTTCCCGATGAGCTTTCTGATGGTGGATATAGATAATTTCAAGGAGTACAACGACCGGAACGGGCATCAGGCGGGCGACCTCGCCTTAGAGATCACGGCGCAATGTTTGAAGTCCGCGCTGCGTTCGGCGGACGTGGCCTCGCGCTACGGCGGCGAAGAGTTCAGCATCCTCCTGCCCCAGACGAATATGGCGGAAGCCCTCGTGATCGCCGAACGTATTCGCAGCCGCGTGGAGAAATCGTCCTACCCGCACGGCGACAGCCAGCCGCACGGCGCGGTTACGGTCAGCATCGGCGTCTCGGCCTTCGGTCCCAAACTCGAAACCCCTGCCAGCATCATCGGCGCAGCCGACCACGCGCTTTACGTCGCTAAGAGCCGGGGCAAAAACTGCGTCGTCTCTTACGTCCTTCCCCCCAACACATCCCCCGCCCGCGATGTCAACTGAAAACCTCTTCAAGGCCGCCCCGGCCAAACGCATACTGGGTCGCGTCGCCCCGGAAAACTTTATCGGGCGAAGCGAGCACTTGCGCGAAATCAGCGCGCTCGCCACGCAGTTGTCCGAGCGTCGCGGACTGCTCATCCACGCCGCGCCCGCCGCCGGAGCGTCGGAACTTCTCCGGCAGGCTTACGATAAACTTTTCCAGCAACGCGGCGGCGCGTCTCCGATCTATTTCGCCTTCACGCGGCAGGAGCAGAGCATTGAGGCTGCCGCGCGCCGCTTCCTCCACACGTTTCTCACGCAGCTCGTCGCGCACCGTCGCCACGACTCCTCCTTCGTCAATGCGCCGCCCGCCCTGCGCGATCTAGTAGACCTCGCAGACCCCGCGGATTACGAATGGATCGAGCGTCTCATCGTGACTTATGAACGTGCGCGCGAAGGCACGGACGAACTCGCGCTCGTGCGCCTCTGTTTCAGCGCGCCCGTGCTCGCGGCGGCGCGCGGCGCACGCACGGTCATCCTGATAGACGAGATACAGAACATCGAAAAGTTGAGAGGCGAAGTCGAACTCGGCAACGAGATCGCGCAAGTCTCGATGCACGGCGACGTGCCATTCGTGTTGTGCGGACTCCGGCGCGGGCTGCTCGACGAATTGAGCGGCGGCAACGCCCCGCACCGTTTCGACGGCTTCGGCACCATCCATCTGGAAGGCTTGAAGGAAGCGGACGCGCGCACGCTCGTCGAGCGTCTGGCCTACACGGAACGCGTCGCGCTCAACGACGAGACACGCGATCTCATCGTCCAACTCTTCAACGGCAGCCCTTTTTACATCACGTCGTTTATGTACGCGGCGCACCGCGAAGGAGTCTCGCTCACCAGTTTTCTTGAGTGTCAGAAAATTTACGTGGACGAAGTTTTGGGCGGGCGCATCAATCGCCGTTTCAATGCCATCCT
>DASWNS010000438.1:0-7221 GCA_036399115.1 Pyrinomonadaceae bacterium
CCCGGCATCGGCATGCGCATCAACGGGCAGCAATGCTGGATCAGGATGCCGGTCGTAGGGCAGTTTCAGCCCTCCGAGTTCGTCAAGATTCCCACCGTGCTGATGCTCGCTTACTACTTCGGCAGACAGCGGCAGGGGGCACTAGGCTGGTTTCAGATCGCCGTCGGGGTCGGCATCCTTGCGCTCCCCGTAGTGTTGATCCTGCTTGAGCCGGACGCGGGACAGGTCATCACTTACGTGCCATTGCTCGCCGTGGTGCTCTTTCTGTCGTCGGTGCGCATGTGGCTGGTGCTCGCCGCGCTCGCACTGAGCGTGGTGCTCATTCCGGCGGCCTACCTCGTCGGCGTGAAGACCGGCAAGATCAAGAACTACCAGCAGCAGCGCATCCAGGCCATCCTCGATCCCGAAAAAGCCGACCGCAGGGGCTACGGCTACCAGACTTATCAATCAATTCTCTCTGTCGGCAAAGGCGGCGTGGCGGGCACGGGCGGCGGCTCCACCGAATACTCGCAGAGCCGCTTGAAGTTCCTCCCCGAACCGCACAGCGATTTCATCTTCGCCGTGACGGCGGAGCGCACGGGCTTCGTCGGCTCGATCCTCTTGCTCGTCGCCTACGCGGTGCTGCTCTCGCGTCTGTTGATGGGCGCGCGCCGTGCGCCCGACCGCGCGGGAATGCTCGTCATCATGGCGATTGTCGGCGGCCTCGCCTTTCAAATCTTCATCAACATCGGCATGGCGCTCGGGATACTGCCCGTCATCGGCGTCCCGCTGCCGATGATGAGCGCGGGACTCTCCTCCGTCCTCGCCACCTTCATCGCCATCGGCTTCGCCGTCAGCGTCCAACTGCGCCGCTTCGTCAACTGACAGGTTAGACAAAACGATAGCGGAGTGCAGCGGCACAGAGAGTTCTCTGCCGTTGCACTCCGCTATCAAGCTACAGGATGAAAATGTGCGCGACGCCTGAAAGCGCAAGCTACGCGGCGACGCCCTTGCGCTTCCGGCGACTGCGCAAGACCGCGCCCGCCAGCCCCGTGCCGAGCAGGACGAGCGTGGTTGGTTCGGGGACGGGTTGAAGTTGCCCGCGAATCTCGCCGCCGGGGAAGGCGTTGCTGTGAATGTTGAAGTAGGTCTGCCCGTTCTGTAAGCCGTTGAGGAAGGCGAGGCGCGCCGCTTCTACCGTCCCGCCGCGCGCGGCGATGAAGGCGGGGTTGTAACTGGAAGCGAGCGTCAGGTCGAAACTGTTTGTGTAGGTGCCGGAGGTGACGCCGGAGGGAAAGCCCGGAAACGTCGGAACCGGCGTGGCGACCCCGGCTGTGCCCGTCGCCGGAGCGCAACAGTGAATGTGCGCGGCGGTCGTGCCGCTTGGCGAGCCGTTGGCCGTGGTGGTGACCAGCCCGCTGAAGTTGGCGGTGACGGTCATGATGTTGCCGTCCACTGTGACGACGGCGAAGCCCGTGCCGGGAGAACTCGTCTGTGGCACTTCGTTCGCGCCGGAGAGCGTCGCGGTGAAGACCAGAGGGTCTGCCTGCACCACGCCCGCCAACGCCGAGAAGACCGCCACAAAGACAAGCAGGCCGAAAATCCTTTTCATCGCATACCTCTTTCTCTGTTTAACTTTTAGCCGCACGATTAGGCCGCAAAAACTACTCTCTTTCCGTTTTCGAGTCAACATTTTTTCGCAAGGCGGCGACCGGCTTTCAACACTCCTTTAATAAATTTAAGGGGCAGCGTGCAGATCTGCACGCTGCCCCTTGGATGGAGTTCGTCTTGAAGCGTTCGCGGCTTTACGATTTTTTACCCTTCGGGGTGTTCGTCGTCGCAGGCTTCTTCTCGGGGTTCGCGGGGGCTGGCTTTACGTCCTCCGGGCGAATTGTGGGCGTCGCCAGCGGGGGCGTCGCGCCGGGGGGCGCGATCCAGAGTTCGATTGTCGGCTGCTCGCGGTAGCCGCCGACGCCGGACAGCGTGCGTGCGCCGTCCATCTTCCGCGTGTTGATCGTGTAGTCGGTCGCGTTGTCGGCGGCCTTCTGCGCGTCCTCTGGTCGGCTCGTGCGTCCGCCGTAGGCGATGAGATAGCCCTGCGCGGTAGGGTCTTGCTGGAGCGCGAGGACGAACTTGTCGAGCTGCGCCTTGTTCGCGCTCAGGTCGCGCGTGACGTACTCGCCGAACTTGACCGCCGGGGTGGACTTCTTCTCAATCGAGCTGGTACACGAGTTGGAAGTGCGGCATTCGCGCGCGAAGCCGCCGACATCTACGGTCGCCGTCACCGTCTGCCCGCCGATCCCGTTCGTGTCCACCTTGATCGAAGAAGTTCCCTGCCCCGAACTGATGGAGCCTGCGGAGACAGTCCAGTTGAAGGTCGGCGTCACGTTCGGGTCGCCGCCGCTCACGTTGGCCGTGAAGGTCAAAGCGTCTTCAAGGTTCTCTCTGGCCGTGTCCGGGCAAGAGACAGTGACGGTGGGGCACTGTTGGGCGAAAGCCGGGGCGGCGGGCTGCGCCGAAGCGGGCGCGTTTAGGCTGGCGGGGGAGATCAACGCCAGCGCAGCCACCAACAAGGGCGCGGCCAGACGACCGTAACTTGGTTTCATTCTAATGTTCTCCTGAAAGTTGAAATTTATGAGAACGGTTGATCGCGTGCGAAAGAAGCGGAAGAACTTAAGACGGCGCGAAACTTACGTGCCCGCCGGGCTGACTTCGCAAGACATTATCTTCGAAATCTCGCAGAGGTCAACGACGGGCTGCGTGCCTGAGGAACTGTGCGTGCGTGCCGCCTGCGTCGTCTCCGCCGCCTCAGCGCTATCTTTACTCGCGTTTCACGAGGCTCTCGGTTATACTTCACTTGCCTCGTCCTACCGGAATTTGTTGGCGCGGTGTAGAAGGACGCGCTTCCAGTCGCGAGAAGATTCAATCTTGCACTCCGCACAGACGAGACACATTTTTTTTGCAGCGTCGCGGGCAATGGTTCCGCGATTGTTGATGAGATATTTGAAGCCGTTGATGGGTCGTCGGGCGTGCGCGTTCCTGCGTTGCGCGACGTTAAGACCATCTGCTGTTGCTGGCAAGAGTCGAGAAACGACAGGCCGGGGAGCATGCGTGTCTGCGTAAGCGAGTTTGACGCTCGCGCGCCACCGCCGCCATTGCTCACGCGCCGAGACGCATCTTCGGACGCTCGCACAACGCGCACTAGAGGACGGCTCGACGGAGTTTCAGGTGAACAGTCCAAATCGCTTTTCCGCTCCAGCGGAAGCGGCGCCTCCAAGTGCCGGGCACACACAGCCCGAGCCGCGTGAAGCGCGCTTCCCGTTCCATACCGCAGAATGGTTGTTTGTGTTGCGCACGCGTCCCGCCGTCGGCCTTCCACGCCCGAAATTCATCTCATCTCTCATCTGCGCACGCCGACCCGTCGGCGTCGCTTCCGACTTGCGAGGTACTTAAACGCCTGCGCTCCACACCGAACGGAATGAGAGCGCACCCTTATTGCGGCGACAACTTGCCCGCTCCATTTCCATATCAAGACCGCCGCCAGCCGCATGAAACGTGCGCCGCCGGTTCGCGTCAGGAGTCAAAAATTTTCTCATGTCGAAAGAATTAATCGTCAGCGTCAACGGGCGCGAAAAGAAGATCGCCATTATTGAGAATGGCAAAGTGACGGAGTTTTATATCGAACGCGGCGAGGACGGACAGGGCATCGTCGGCAACATCTACAAGGGGCGCGTGATGCGCGTGTTGCCCGGCATGCAGTCGGCCTTTGTGGACATCGGCCTTGAGCGCGACGCCTTCCTCTACGTCTCGGACTTCTTCGACGAGGAAGAAGAGTTTGAGCGCATCGTCGTCAATAAGACGAAGACGGAGGGCGCGGACGCTACGACCGCCGCACGCGCCGCCGCAGAGAAGATCGAACGCTCGCGCCTCGAACGCGAACGCCAGATGGAGACGGCGCAGGAACGCGCGCAACCGATTCTCACCGATGGCGAAGAGGAAGAAGAGGACGACGAGGCGACCGAACTCGAAGAGCCGCGCGCGGCCATGCAGACCGAGAGCGCGACGCCGCCGCTGTCGGCTTCGTCAGTCAACGCCGACGAAGAGGATGAAGGCGCGACGGAGACACGCGGAGGGCGCGGCAGGCGCGACCGCAAACGTCGCGGCGGCGGAGGGCGCGAAGATGCGCAGCGCGAAGTCGGGGCAGCGGCGTCGGCAGCCGGAGGCGGCGTCAGCGGCAGCAACATCGCGCCGCCGAACACGAGTTTCACAGAGGACGTGCAGGCGCGTCTCGCCGCACGCGAAGAGATCGACACGCCTTTCGTCGCAGCGGACAACTCCTTCGAACGCATCATCGACGACGAGGCGGCAGCAACCAACGGCGAGATGTTCAAAGACGCTCGCTTGCAGGAACGCCTCACAGACCAGATTCACGCCATCGAGTTCGACATGGAGACGACGCGCGACGCCGAAGTCGGCTCGCTTCTCTCCTCCGAAAACATCTCCGCAGGCAGCAGTGCCTTCCAACGCATCGCCGACGATTCCGACGACGATATAAGTGCGCCGCGCTCGGTCGAAGCCGTGCAACCGGCGGTGGCCGCAACCGTCTCCGCGTTCATAGAGGAGACGGACGATTCCGCTCTGACCGGCGTGCAGGCGCAATCGTTCGAGCGCGTGAGCGACGACGACAAGCCCGCAGAGGGCGTGCCTACAGAAGCGGGCACAGAAGAAGCGACGACTTCCGCGCGCAGCAAGGCGAGCAAATCCCGACGCGCGGCGAGCAAGGGCAAGAAGGCCGCGAGCGATGAGACGGCGGACGAGACGGCGGCAGCGACCGAAGAGACGGGCGCGAAGAAGGGTGGCCGTTCGCGTGCGTCGAAAGAGGCGGCGAGCAAGAAGTCTGCGACCAAGGGCAAGTCAACGGCGGCGACGAAGGGCGGCTCGACGCGTCGCGGCAGCAAGGCCAAAGCGGGCAGCGAGGCGGGCAGCGAGGCGGCGGCTGATGCGACCACGGAAGGCAATGCTCCTGACGATGCGGCAGCCGCGACTCAAACGTCGCCCGACGCGGAAGCGGGCGTGAAGTCCAGACGCTCGCGCGACGAATTCGCACGACGCGGCGGGCGGCGGCGCAATCGTCGCCCCGGCGGCGGTGCGCCCGGAGAGAACGGCGGCGAGGAGGATCGCTCCAACGGCGAAGCCGAAGAGATCATCGCGCCAGTCGAGTTGGAAGCGGAGGCGGTTGAAGAAGTTCAGGAAGCGCGCCCCGAACCGTCACGCGCGGAGACGCGTCCCGAACCACGCCCCGAATCGCGTCCCGAATCGCGTCCTGATCCCAGAGGACGGCAGCAGGCGCGCGGCGGGCGCAACGAGCGTGGAGATCGCGGAGATCGCGGAGGACGCAGCGACGCGCGCAGCCCACGCCCCGAACGCGGAGGCGGCGACGGCGGCGGAGCGGAACGCGGCGAGCGCACGGACGCCCCACGCGCAGGCGGCGAGGCTTCGGGCGGTCGCGGCGACGGCGGAGGTCGCCCTGACGGCGGAGGGCGTAGCGGCGGAGGCGGCGGAGGCCGCGACCGGCGCGAGCGACATACGCCGCTCATCACAGACCTCCTGCGCGAAGGTCAGGAGATACTCGTCCAGATCGCGAAAGAGCCGATTGCGGCGAAGGGCGCGCGTATCACGTCGCACATCGCTCTGCCCGGTCGTTTTCTCGTCTACATGCCGACGGTGGAGCATGTCGGCGTCTCGCGCAAGATCGAGTCGGACAGCGAGCGACAACGCCTGCGCAAGTTGATCAAGGACATCCGCGAGACGGAAGACGTGCCTTCGGGCGGCTTCATCGTCCGCACCGCAGGCATCGGCATCAGCGAGCAAGACCTCAGAGACGATGCGCGCTATCTCGTCCGCACGTGGCTCGACATACGCCGCACCGCCGAGAAGCAGAAAGCGCCCACGCTCACGCACAAAGACCTCGACCTCGTCCAACGCATCCTGCGCGATCAACTCTCGGACGACTTCGCGGCCATCCGCGTGGATTCCGAAGAGGAATATCAAAACATCGTCGAGTTCATCAACCGGATTCAGCCGCGACTCGTCAAGCGCGTCAAACTCTACACGCGCGAGGAACCGATCCTCGAAGCCTTCGGCGTGCAGGCCGAGATCGATAAAGCGATCAAGCCGCGCGTGTGGTTGAAGTCGGGCGGTTATCTCGTCATCAATCAGACGGAAGCATTGGTTGCGATTGACGTGAACACGGGCAAGTTCGTCGGGCGCGGCGGCACGCGGCTCGAAGACACGATCACGCGCACGAACATGGAAGCGGTCGAAGAGATCGCGCGCCAGATACGCCTGCGCGACCTCGGCGGCATCATCGTGCTCGACCTCATCGACATGGAAGACCGCCGCAACCGCAACCGCGTGATGGGCGCGCTGCAAGACGCCCTGCGCGATGACAAGTCGCCGACGAAGGTGCTCTCGTTCAACGACTTCGGCCTCGTCATCATGACCCGCAAGCGCGTCAAGCAGTCGCTCGAACGCACGCTCTGCTCGCCGTGCCCGTATTGTCAGGGCGCGGGGCTGGTCAAGTCTGCGCAGACCGTCTGCTACGAAATCCTCGACGAAGCGCGCCGCCTCTCGCGCGGGATGAACGGCGACGGCATCAAACAGACGACGCTGCGCATCAACCCCGAAGTCTCGCGCGCCCTGCGCTCGACCGAACGCGACGTGCTCAACGAGATCGAAGACTATCTCGGCGCGGTGGACATCACGAGCGACGAGCGCGTCCATCAGGAGCAGTTCGACTTCGCGTTTATTTAAATGCAGAAGTCAGAGGTTAGAGGTTAGAAGAGATCAGTTATTGCGTTTACTGATCTCTTCTAACCTCTGACTACCTGTTTTTATGAGTGTGAAGCAAAAATTCTGGCAGGGACTTTTTCTCGCGGGCGGCGCGGGCGTGGCCGCGCTGGCGGCGGTCAATGCCTCAATCGCGCGCGGCGTCGCGACCGAAACGGAAGACGACGCACTCGGCGGCGAGGCGCGCGAGTTCGCCTTCGAGCACGGGCGCGTCTTTTATCGCGTGAACGGGATTAGCGAAGGGCGTGAGCCGCTCCTCTTTTTGCACGACATCGGCGCGGGCGCATCGTCCTTCATCTGGCGCAAGAACTTCGACGCGCTCGCCGCAGACTTTCAAACTTACGCGCCCGACCTCCCCGGCTTCGGCTTCTCCGACAAGCCCGCCGACGCGCC
>DASWNS010000439.1:0-3054 GCA_036399115.1 Pyrinomonadaceae bacterium
GACAAAGCGGAGGCGGCGGGTCTGCCCGAAATTGATATTGGCGTCAAGCGCGACGTTGACGTGCCTCTGTCCGAGTGCGGCGAGGAACAGTCGGAGGCTCTCGGCCACTGGTTCAAAAAGATGTCGCCCGAAGAGAGGCCGACGGTGGTGCTCACCTCGCCCTACATCCGCGCCCGCCAAACCTCGGAACACGTCCTGGAAGCCGCGGGAATCTCGAAGGACGAGATCACCTTCATCGCCGACGAGCGTTTGCGCGAAAAAGAGTTTGGCATCCTCGACCGCCTGACGAAGTTCGGCATCGAGGCGAAGTATCCTGACCAGTTGGCTTTTCGCAGCGCGATTGGAAAGTTTTATCACCGCCCGCCCGGCGGCGAAAGCTGGTGCGACGTGATCCTCCGCCTGCGCAACGTGATCGACACGCTGACGCGCGAGTACAGGCGCGAGCGCGTGCTCATCGTCGCGCATTCGGTCGTCGTGCTCTGCTTTCGCTACCTGCTCGAACGGATGACCGAAGAGCAAATCCTGTCCATAGACCGCGCCACTGATGTCGCCAACTGCTCCGTCACGTCTTACGTCTACGATGCCGGGATAGGGAAGAACGGCAAGCTCATCCTCCAACAATATAATTTCGTCGCGCCGCTCGAACGCGAAGGCGCGCCCGTCACCACTGACAAGGACGTTCCGGTCGCCCCGAAATAGACTCGCCGCCGACGTGAAAAGAGAGACGATGACAGAAAAAAGCGTTTCGGGTTCGAGACGCGCCGGAGAGACGCGCGTGCGGCCTCAGGTCATCACGCCGAAACTGCTCGGCGCGTGGCCTGTGCCGCAGCCCGAAGAGGACGACGATAAAGAGGCGCGCGGTCGCGTGCTCGTCATCGGCGGTTCGACGGAGATTGCGGGCGCGGTCGTGCTGGCCGCGACGGCGGCTTTGCGTGCGGGCGCGGGCAAGATGCAGATCGCCACCTGTCGCAGCGTCGCAGCGCACGTCTCGATGGCCGTGCCCGAAGCGCGCGTGTTTGCTTTACCGGAGACGCGCGCGGGCGGGATCGCGGCGGGCGGCTTCAAGCAGATCGAAGAACAGTTGGCGGGCGCACAGTCAATTCTGGTCGGACCCGGCATGATCGATCCTGCGGCCACCGCGCGCTTGTTGAAAAATATCCTGCCTCTCATCGAACGCGCCGCGCTCGTGCTCGACGCGGGCGCGCTCTCCTTTCTCGCAGAGCAGCCGCAGAGCCTTGCGCGCCTGCACGGCAGAGTGGTGCTGACGCCGCACGCGGGAGAGATGGCGAGCCTGTTGGGAGTTGAGAAGGAGGCCGTCGAAGCCGATTCTTTGGAGACGGTGCGCCATGCCGTGACGAAACTCGGCGCGGTGGTCGCTTTGAAAGGGCGGGAGACTTTGATCGCCGCGCCCGCGAGCCGTAACGTCTATTGCAACCGCGCGGGGAACGTGGGGCTGGCGACATCGGGTTCGGGCGACACGCTCTCGGGCGTGATCGCGGGGCTCGCGGCGCGCGGCAGCACGCCTTTTCAAGCCGCCGTGTGGGGCGTCTACCTGCATGCGCGTGCGGGCGACGAACTCGCGCGGCGCATGGGTTCGCTCGGTTTCCTCGCGCGCGAACTGCTCGCGGAAATCCCGCCCCTCATGGCGAAACTTTCTCCGGCGCGCAAGAGATGAACGACGCCGGATGATGAACGAGGCCAGCCGCCCTCAACCGAACTCAAGCAAACTCAACCACACTCAAGCGATTGTTTGAACGAACTGGTAAGTCTTAATTCTCGCCCAGATGAGCGCGCAGGAAATCCGACATCAACTGCCGGGCAATCTGCGCTCCCCAGCCGTTGAAGTTGTAGTCGAAACCGTGTTGCGCGTAAGGGATGAGAACGGCGCGATGCGGAATGTTCTCTTGCGCCAGGCGCGCTGCGAGCAAGGCCATGTTTTCGTCGCGGACGAGTTGATCGCGCCCGCCATGAAAGAGCAGGGTCGGCGGCGTCTGCGCTCTAACGTGAGAGGTCGCAGACGCGAGTTTGAACGCTTCCGCCGCCGACTCGGGAGTGCCGCCGACGAAATCTCGAATCCTGCCTCTCCCGTCGAGGACACGTTCGTTAGCCGGATGCGCGAAGCCCCATTCCAAGTTTGTCGGCGCGTAGAAGGAGACGACCGCGCGCACGGGCGAGCCGGACGCAGAAACCGCGCAACTCGGCGCGAGCGATGCCTCGCCCGTCGAGTAAGCGGCCAGCAAGGCGAGATGCCCGCCCGCCGAACGACCGAGCAGGGCGATGCGCGCCTCGTCAACCCCGTATCTCGACGCGTTCGCTCTGACCCACAAGATCGCGCACTTCACGTCGCCCGTCGCCGTCCGCCAGTTGGGTTGCGGCGCGAGTCGGTAGTCAATATCGAAGACCACATAACCCTGCCCGGCCAGCCACTCGTTCCATTGCGGGTAATCGCCGCGCTCGCCCGCGTTCCAGGAGCCGCCGTGAACGACGACGATGGCCGCACGCTTCCTCGCCGCTTTGGGCATTGGCAAATAAACGTCGAGCCTGAGCGTCTGCCCTTCGACGCTGGCAAAAGTTTCGCTCGTCCGTTCGCTGCTCGCGGGCGGCGCTTCCGGTCTGCCGAAAAGATATTGACGGAGGGATAATTCGATATTGTTCTCGCGCGCAACGCGCCGTGCGCTAAGCGTTGGAATCATCGCCAGCGCGACCGCCGCCGCTCCCAGCGACAACGCCGCCCATCCCGTCCGGCGACTCCCCGCCGCGAGCGCAAACAAACCCAGGCACGCGCCCGCCAACCCCAGCGCGCCAAACCACAAGCTCCACTCGCTCGCGCCCACAGCCACCTGAAAGAGACTGTAAGACGGCGCGGGCACGACGATCCAAACGGTGAAGAACGCAGCCAGACCGCTACACAGAAGAGCCGTCGTGAGGAGCATGTGCCGGAGCATATCGTGCGAACGGAGACAGGCTCTCGCTAGTCCGCCGTCATCGTCTCCGGCTCGCGCGCGGTGAGTTCGCGCCACGTAAGCGGGCGGCTAGCATCAATCAATTCTTGCT
>DASWNS010000440.1:0-3802 GCA_036399115.1 Pyrinomonadaceae bacterium
CCTTATCTCGCGCCCGTCTCCAACTGGCGATAGAGCGCGATGGCTTCCTGATTGTTGGGGTCGAGTTGGATGGCGGTGCGCGCGTGGGTCTTGGCCTGCGCGAGATCGTTGCGTTCGAGGAAGATGCGCCCCAGAAGGATGTGCGCGTCGATCAACTTGGCTTCCCAGAAGATCGCGGTCTTCAGGGAACTGATGGCGCGGACGAGGTCGCCGCGACGCTGGTAGATGCGCCCGATGAGCAGGTGCGCTTCGGCGTTCATCGGCTCGATCATGAGAACGCGGTTGAGTTCCGAGAGCACGTCGTCGTCTCGACCCGCCGCGTAGTCGGCGCGCGCCTTGACCAGCAAGTCCTGCGTGGTGACGCTCGCCGTGTCCACGACGGGCAGCGGCGCTTGCGCCTTGACGGCTTCGGCGATGTCGAATTGTTGATTCAGACGCACGGGCACGTCCGTAATCGTCGCAGACTTCTGCCAGGCGGTTTGCAGTTTCGCGTAGGTCGGCAGATAACGGCGCGCTTCGTTATCGGCGGCGGTCGCCATCTCGGCGGTCGCGCCCGATTTCTCCAGAGACTTCGCATAGAGGAAACGCGCTTCGCCGTCGCGCGGGTTCAACATGATGACGGAGCGGAGTTGCTCTGCGGCGTCTGCGTGGCGGTTCATGAGAAAGAGCGTGTAAGCGTAGTTGTAGAGCACGGAAGCGTCTTCCGGGTCAGACTCTTTCGCGCGTTCGAGGAAGGTCTGCGCTTGCTTGAGCAGGCGTTCGCGTTCCTCCGTGGACTTCTCTGCGAGCGCGGCCTGAATGGAGAGCGCGCCTGCGTTGTTGTAGATGCCCGTGAGCGGCATGTCGGAGGCGACGGGCAGCAGCGCGCCGAGCGCGGTCTTGAGATCGTTCATGCGCCAGTAGCTCAAGGCGGCGTAGAAGGAGGCTTCCGCGAAGTGCGGGTCGCCTTTTTGCAGGCGCGTGAAGTTTTCGGCGGCGCGCTTCCAGTCTTCCTGTTTGAAGTAGAGCGTGCCGAGTTCGAAAGCGGCCTGCGGGTAGCTCGCGCCCGCGTTCGTCTTCGCATACTCCTTGAGCGCGTTCTGCAAGTAGGCCGAACGCTTCTCGCGGTCTTCGGTCATCACGCCCTTGACGTAGCTCTCGAAAGCGCGGGGCGGAATCTTCGTCGCGCGCTCGACGATCTCGTTGCGCGAATAGGCGAGCGTGGAATCGCGTTGATGGAGAATTTGATAGGCGAGGATGCCCTGCATCTTCTGTAGGTTGACGAGCGCGTCGCCGAAAATGTAGGGCGACCAGATCTGTCCTTCGTTGACGCGCACGACACGCGCGCTGACGCGCACTTCCGTCGGCGTCTTGCCGTCTGCCGGAGTCACCACGTCGTAAGTGCCGATGACGGCGAGCGTCGCTTTCGCTTTCATGGCGACGTTGATGGCGGTGGCGCGCGAGGGCGTCGCGGTCAGAGGCAGGCGCAGGCGTTGATAGATCAACTCGCGCTCGTCCGTGGAGATGGTGCGCAGCCCGTACATCTGCAAGAGGTCGGTCAGCGAGTCGGCAAAACTCGTCCCGATCCAGTGATACTCGCGCTGGCTCGTCGTATTCTCAAACGGCAGGACGATGATCACGTCGCCGCCCTGCGCCGCCTGCGCGCGCACGGCAAACGGCGCGGCTGAAAAGAGCAGCGCGAGCGTGCAAACCGAGAGCAAAGTCAAACTTCTTCTAAACATAGTTTTATTCCTGAATTTGTAATATGCGGGGACAACTATAACAGACTCGGGGGGCAACATTTAAACATCAAAAGACGCACCAAAGATAAACAAGACGCCGAAAACTTGAGCAAAACCGCCGTGAGCGCACGCGCCGAAGCGTCCGACGAGAGTTAGACGCGGGAGCGCGCGGAACGGTTGGCAGGCGTGAGGGAACAGGAGGCTGCTCGAAATGATACTTCAGGGAGCCTCTTTTATTTTGGCCGCGCACGCAAATTCTCACGCCGCTAAAAGATGCGGCGCGTGAAGACGTTGGCGAATTTTCCCTGCGGGTCTTGCTGTTGCCTCAGTTGTTGGAAGCGGACAAAGTTGTTCTGATACAAGTTCATCAGATCATTTTTGTCGAAGAGGGTGCAGAACTTTCCGAGGTGCGGGCGTGCGCCCAGACTCTTCGCAGAGGCTTCGGCTGCCCCGTAGAAGTTTTCGAACCCGTAGGAATCGTTAATCACGAGGTCGATCCAGGTGCGGGGGCCTTGCTGTCCCGCCCCGATTAACGACCACGTATGGTCTTTCGGGGTGAAGCGAATTTCGAAGAGCGCGTAGGGCGTGTTCGAGGTGTAGGTCTGTTCGTAAAGCTGGATGAAGTGGTTGCACATCGCCAGCGTGTCTTCGAAGGGCACGGTGAATTCCAGCTCTTGATGGAGGTGGTAGATGGTGCGCGTGTAGGCCTCGCTGCTTTCCAGCACGAGGTCTGTGCCGCGCTTGAAGGCGTAGGAGAGGTTTGACCAGCGCGGCAAAAGTCCCGTGTAGGCCATGAAGTTTCCGAACCATGCCGAGAGCAGCGCGTCCGCCGAGATGCTGATGAGTTCACGCAGCGTGCCGAGCGGCGACTTGGGCTTGTTCGTGCGATTCCAGGTGTTGATCTGGCACTTGTCTGTAAAGGGAAAGAGGTAGAGGCTGAAGTGCTCGTTCTCCTGTAGGAGATTTTGGAAGTTGACCGGGTCGAAGACGAGCGTTCTGGTTGACATGCGAAAATTCTGCTCGACGTTGAAGCGTTCGACGGCCTGCACGACCACCTCCGAGATGATGCCGACCGCCCCCACGCCGCCGATGGCCGCCCGGAAAAGATCGTCCGCCGGATGGCACACCTGCACATTTCCCGCGCCGTCGATGATGCGCAGGCTGACCACCGATTCGCTGACGAAGCCCCAATCCTTGCCCGTGCCATGCACGTCCGTTGAGAGGATTCCGGCGATGCTCTGCGCGTCGTGAGAAGGCAGAGCCTTGAAAGCCCAGCCTTCGTCCAGCAACAACTTGATGACATCGCGCATGCGCGTCCCGCCTTTGACGCACATGCGTTTCAAGTTCGCATCCTTCCAGACCATCCCGCTGTAGTTGTCGAGCGAGACGAGCGTTTCATCTGCGACCACGCCGTCGTTGAAGGAATGTCCCGCGCCGAAGAACCTGATGCCGCTCTCGTTCTTCACGATGTCGATGATCTCTTGTTCGCTCGTTGGTCGCCGGAAACGCCCCGGACGGTAGCGAAAGTTTCGCGCCCAGTTGCGGAAGAAGCCTCTGCGCACGCGCCCTTCGAGCCAGAGGAAGGTTTCAAACGTCAGCGCGTAGAGGATGATGTTGAGGGTCGTCGCCAGCGCGCATCTAAAATAGCCTCTAAGTTTCATGGCTCTTTCCTTTCAAATGAGAGGTGCGAATTGTTGAGATAAGCTAGAACTCGAATCGTGAGTCTGCCTGTCAAGAAGCGTTCGTGAGGCTGGCGCGAGATGGTGTGCCCGTCAGCCGGAAAGTAAGGAGTAAACGCGGGCAAGATATGCCTGAATGCAGGCGTTGTCAATAGTGAGCCGGGTCGCACCCCAACCGCCCGGCCCCGGCCCGAAGGATGATAAACTGTGTCACTGCGAGGATGAATTCGTCTATGAAAAGGCCGTCAGCACGGGGAGCGGCAGGCTCTTGAATTTCGCGGAGTAGAGGCGTGTCCGAAAACAGCAACAGCCGACGGAAGCATCGGCTGTCAAACATGAAGTAGGCGGTTCTTCTTCGTGAAGCAAAAAGTGGCGTCCCGTACGGGAGTCGAACCCGTGTCG
>DASWNS010000441.1:0-7920 GCA_036399115.1 Pyrinomonadaceae bacterium
ACCTCTCACGCACCGCAGCCACGCTCGGCATCCACCGCAACACGCTCTCCAAACGCGTCGCCGCCTACCGCACACAGGAACGCGCCAGCAGCAAAACCGCCGCACGCCGCTCTCGCTAGGAAATCGAAGAGACCGAAAAACCCGGCTTTTTCGCGCGTCCCGCCAAAATCTGAGTGGTCTACACTCACATTTTTATCCACCCATATTGACAAGTGCCGTCCGCTCGCTATATTCTTAGCACTCGCTTCCAGAGAGTGCTAGAAAATTTGCCCGGATGAACTGTTAATTGTTTTGTTTTGAGGCGCAAGCGAGTCGGCGTTCTGAATATGGAGAGGCGAGAAAAAAGTTCTACCAGTCTGTTTTTTGCAATCAAACACGCTGAAAAATTCAACGTTGAAATCTGAAAGGAGTAATTCTTCATGGCGATAAACATCAGACCTCTACAAGACCGCGTCATTGTGAAGCGGATCGAGGAAGGCGAGCAGGTACGCGGCGGGATCATCATCCCCGACAGCGCGAAAGAGAAACCGCAGGAAGGCGAAGTGATCGCCGTCGGCGAAGGCAAGTATAAGGACGACGGGACGCGCCAGACTCTCGACGTGCAGGTGGGCGACCGGGTTCTGTTCGGCAAATACAGCGGCTCGGAGATCAAGCTCGACGGCGATGAGTTTCTGATCATGCGCGAGGACGACATTCTCGGCATCATCGCACGCGCGGGCGCACAGGCTGGCGGCAAAAAAGGCAGCAAGTAGTTCTCGACGACTGAGAACGCTGCTGCGCTTTTGCATAACGCTTACGCTTTGTGCATAACGCTCACGCTTTTGTGTGTTGACTGAAAGATTGAGAATCAATTTGAGGAGAATAGGTTTATGGCGAAACAAGTAATTCATGGCGAGGAGTCGCGCGCGGCGATTTTGCGCGGCGTCAACCAGCTTGCCGACGCGGTCAAGATCACACTCGGCCCCAAAGGGCGCAACGTCGTGCTCGACAAAAAATTCGGCTCGCCCACGATCACCAAAGACGGTGTGACGGTGGCGAAAGAGATCGAGTTGAAAGACTCTCTGGAAAACATGGGCGCGCAGATGGTGCGCGAAGTGGCCTCGAAGACCTCCGACATCGCGGGCGACGGCACGACGACGGCGACCGTTCTGGCGCAGGCGATCTTCCGCGAAGGCGTGAAGACGGTGGCGGCGGGCGCGAACCCGATGGCCTTGAAGCGCGGCATCGACAAGGCCGTGAAGCGCGCGACGGAAGAGATCGTGCGTCTGGCGAAGCCGGTGAAGGGCGACATGATCGCGCAGGTCGGGACGATCTCTGCGAACGGCGACCGCACCATCGGCGAGTTGATCGCGGAAGCGATGAACAAGGTCGGCAAAGACGGCGTCATCACGGTTGAGGAATCGCGCACGATGGAGACGGCTTTGGAAGTCGTCGAAGGCATGCAGTTTGATCGCGGCTACTTGTCGCCCTACTTCGTGACCGACCCTGAGCGCATGGAAGCGGTGCTCGACAACCCGTTCATCCTGATCAACGAGAAGAAGATCAGTTCGATGAAAGATTTGCTGCCCCTGCTCGAACAGGTGGCGAAGATGGGCAAGCCGCTCCTCATCATCGCGGAAGACGTGGAAGGCGAAGCTCTCGCCACGCTCGTCGTCAACAAGCTGCGCGGCACGCTGAACGTCGCAGCGGTCAAAGCGCCGGGCTTCGGTGATCGTCGCAAGGCGATGCTCGAAGACATCGCGATTTTGACGGGCGGCAAAGTGATCTCGGAAGACCTCGGCATCAAGTTGGAGAACGTGCAGGTCAGCGATCTCGGACGCGCCAAGAAGGTGACGATTGACAAGGACAACACCACGGTCGTCGAAGGCGCGGGCAAAGACTCTGACATCACGGGTCGCGTGAAGACCTTGAAGGCGCAGATCGAAGACAGCACTTCGGACTACGACCGCGAGAAGATGCAGGAACGTCTGGCGAAACTCGTGGGCGGCGTCGCGGTGATTCGCGTCGGCGCGGCGACCGAGACGGAACTCAAAGAGAAGAAGGCTCGCGTGGAAGATGCGATGCACGCCACACGCGCAGCGGTTGAAGAAGGCATCGTGCCGGGCGGCGGCGTCGCGCTCGTGCGCGCGGCGAAGGCGCTTGAGAAGTTCCGCGCCAACGAAGAGGGTGAAGGCGACGCAGACGAACAGATCGGCGTCACCATCGTCAAACGCGCACTCGAAGAGCCGCTGCGCCAGATCGTGCAGAACGCTGGCAAAGAGGGCGCGGTCATCGTGGAGAAGGTGCGCGAGTCGAAGAAGGACTCCTACGGCTTCAACGCTGCGACCGAGACGTTTGAAGACCTCGTCGAGTCGGGCGTCATCGACCCCGCGAAGGTGACACGCAGCGCGCTGCAAAACGCGGCCTCCATCGCCGGATTGATGCTCACGACCGAAGCTCTCGTCTCCGAGTTGCCGGACGACGACAAAGCCCCCGCGATGGGTGGCGGCGGCATGGGCGGCATGGGCGGCGGCATGGGCATGTAATCAAAGCCCGTCCCAACCGGACAATGCAAAGCGGCTTCGTTCCACGCGAACGAGGCCGCTTTCGTTTGCAGCGGGCGACTGCGGAGACTCACTAGCGCACGCGCTAGTGAGTCTCCCCTATTCCCACTCGGCGCACTTCAACCCGACGACATACGCGCCGAGTTCGTTGTGCGCCCGCCGTGTGTAAGTGAAGGCTCGCGCGAGCGCAGCCGTTCCCGCCAAACGCCGCTCATCTAAGTCCTGCTGCTCGTCAATCGTGGGCGGTGGCGCAAGTCCACAGATCAATTGAATTAGCGCATCAATCATGTCGCCATCGTCATATCGTGTGAACGCATCAACCAACTCACACGCCCGCTCCTCGGTGATAGTGATGGTTGACCAACGCCAGATGGGTTCATCAAAATCCGGCTCTCGTCGCGGGCGAGCGGGTGCTCTCATCGTGCTATTATCTTTTCGCATCAGTATCTCCTTCAAAAGTCATACTGGTGAAGAGGGCTTACCTAAGATTCATGGTCTTGGTAAGTCCTCGCCTATTTGTGCTCTCATCAGTCTATCGAGTGCGCAATAGTATCTGCCCAAGCAGATAGTTTTGTCAATAGAAATCCCTCTTTATTGACAGATATTTTTATGGATTGTATAAGGCTAAACTTATGGGGCTGATTTCTACATCTGAGGCGGCAGAAAAATTAGGCGTACATATAACGCGCGTGCAAGTGCTTATCAGAGAAGGTCGCTTGCCAGCGCAAAAAATAGGGCGCACTTATGTGATTGATGAAGACAACTTGAAATTGGTTAAAGATCGTAAAGCAGGCAGACCACCAAAGGCTAAAGCTGAAATAGATTCAAAGGCGAGTAAGAAGAGAGGCGGTAAGAAGTAAGTGAGGGTTTCAGCACAACAAAATAGGAGGTTAAATGCGAGAAGGAGCATTTGCATTAATTGACTGTCTTGGGTTTAAAGGTATTTGGAGGAGAACCGATCCGCAACTTTTACTTAAAAAGCTGTTAGAGGTAGAAGAGGCCGTCAGACAGCAAGTTGCTGAAAGAGAAGAACTCAAATTCTTTAAATTTAGTCCTGTGGAAGCGCGTATTCGTTTACTGTCGGATACTGTGGCCATCAGCTTGCAGTATAAGCATAAGGAAGATTTGATCCCTAGTGAATCAGATAAAAACTGGTTAGTAATGATAATGTGTCTGTTAGTAGTAAAAATCCTTGATATCTTTATAACGGACGAGCCTCCTCTTGTACTTAGAGGCTGTATTTCATATGGTGAACACATAAGTGAAGGTAATTTCATTGTTGGTCAAGCAGTGGATGATGTTGCGGAGCACATGAATATAGCAGAAGGTGCATTTGTCTGGCTGTTACCCAAAGCAGCCACAAGATATGAATCGCACCGCGAGAGAATGAATGAGCTACTTGCAAGCATATCACCTGAGGCAGTAAAACCAGCCATTGAGTATTTAGGCGTGCGCAACTACCACCCACCATCAGTTAATGAATGGGGTTCTGAGGCACATAGAGAAGAAATTGTAGCTAGAATCCGCTATTCACAATCTCTTCCCATTGTTATTAGTGACTATGAAATGCCGCTTAAGTCAGGAGCGCGTTTACGGTGTGCGGTTCTTAATCCGCTGTCGTTTTATACATCTTCAGAAAAGCGTAAAGAAATCATCGAACAATATTCAAAAGTAATTTCAGGGAATCAAATAGATATTTGGTTGAAGCATCAACATACAATGGATTTGCTTGAAGTAGCGGATCAAATATGTAGTTCTTTCAGAGACACTCATGTCGAACCGGAAACTAACTAACAAGTAGATTATCGGCTCTGGCAATTTTAAACAAAACGTACGCAGGTCTATCCACAATACCAACCTTTATAAGCATCATAAAATGCAGTGCATTGGTATAAGTAGCTATAGTTTAACTCACTTCTCGTCTCTATAACGGGCTTTCAACATCATGGCTTCTTGCCTTCCACCCACGTGGGGGTGAAGTTTGAGTTGAGGAGCCAGAGGACGGGGGCGACCATGGAGTTGATGGCGCGGGTCATGTGTGGGAAGTCTATGTGGGTGATGTCGTCGGAGGGTTGGTGGTATTCGGGGTGGAGGCCGAAGCTCGAAACGGTGTGGGCGACGACGCCGCGACGCGCGAGGGCGTAGTTGTCCGAGCGTTGGAAGAAGTTCTGTTCGGGGTGGGGGTCGGCGACGAGTCGTGCGCCTTGCCGTGCGAGTTCCGCGCCGAGGTTGGAACGCTCGTAGCCTGTGAGCCAGAGCGTGTCGGCGGCCACTTTCGCGTCGGGTCGCCCGATCATCTCGAACTCTAAGTTGGCAACCATCTGCGTGAGCACGACGGGCGGGTATGCGAGGAAATATTGCGCGCCGTAGCCGCCGCGCTCTTCGCTGCCGAAGAGTACGAAATAGGTCGTGCGCTTCGGCCTTGTGCCCGCGCCGCCTGCGGCGAGCGCACGCGCCAGTTCCAGCACGGCGACGACGCCCGAAGCATCGTCGTCCGCGCCGTTATAAATCTGGTCGCCCGTCTGCCCCGTGCCCACGCCGATGTGGTCCATGTGCGCGCTCAAGAGCACGGCTTCGTTCGACAGTTTCGCGTCGCTTCCGGGCAGCACGCCGACTACGTTCCACGTATAATTCGTCTGTGCGGGCGCAAGCGTCCCTCCGAAGTTGATGATCGTGCCATCGGCGACGGCTTGCAGTTCCTTGAAGGCGTCCGTGCTCAGGACGAGGATCGTGCTTGCGCTGCGTCCCGCCCCTGTCATCAACGGCAACTCGGGCAGCCTCGCTCCCATCGCAGCCCAGTTTCGCCTGAGCATGGCGTTCTCCGCGACGATGACCGCCGCCGCGCCTCCCTGCCCCATCGCCGCCGCCTCCGAAGACAACTGCCGCGCGTCGCCCGCTCCCTGCGTCAACAGCACCACAGCCCCCGGGGCGGGCTTCTCCCCCGCGCGCAACTTCTGCAAAGCCCCTCTCACCTGCGCCGCTGCAACGCGCCCGACGAGCATTTCCCGCCCGTGCACCCAACGCCGCTCCGCGCCGCCCGCCGCGCTGAAACTGAGCGCGGGCGCATCTGCAAAAGCCTGCCGCGTTAACTTGACGGTCTGAATAAAACTCTTCTGCCCCGCCGCCGAAGCATCCGCATCGCCCGCAGGCTCAATGCCGTACTGTCGCAACTGCGAAGCGATGTAGTGTCCCGCCAACAACTCGAACTGCGTCCCGCTCCCCCGCCCCTGCATCGCATCGCTCGCCAGAAATTCCAGATGCGCGCGCACGTTTCGCTCCAACACCTGCGGCGGCGCAGGAGCAGCAGCAGTCGTCTTCGTCGCACTGCTTCCGCCAGCCTGCGCGCGTTCAACCGGCGCCGCTGCGCGCTGTTGTTGCGCGACGGCCAAACTGCCCGTCGAAGTCGAGAGAGAGAGCACGAGCGACAATAGCAGCCGCATGATCACATTTGAATTTTTCATTCCGCGATGCGCCCCGTGGGATTTTGGTCAATTATGAATTTACGTGTCGAACGAGTCCTGTTGTATCACAGGCTCTCGTCGATACGTAAAGAGATCACGCGATACTTATCAAACATATGCGCGCAGCGCAAAATGAAAGAGACGACGCCCGCTCAAAGCGTCGTCTCTTTTCTATCCGGAGGCGAAAGCCGTAGAGAGCGACGGGAGTTTAGGATGTCGTCACTTTTTTACGGGTTGAATCACTTGTTGAATCACTAATCGCAATTAAGGGAGTGCTGACCTCGGGCGGTAGTTCCTTTACGAATTTTTCAAAACCCAGATAGACCATGCGGTTTTGGAGCTTTCGCGTCTCCTTGATGTATGTCTCGCAGATGTCCCATGTGCGCTTCATGAGCCGCCCGCGCAAGTCCACTATCGTCCGCCTACTCAGGACATGGCTTGCGTACAGGTCACAAAGGAATTCGTAGTAATCCAGAATGTCTACGACATGCGACTCGGTTTTAGGGTCGATCTCACTGAGCGAAACTTTGGTCCCGGAGTTAATCAGTTTGGTGACCTGAAAGCTCGACTCCGCTAACCGGTCGCTGGTTGAGATGCCCGCGATAATGTCTGCGGTGTGTGCCACCCGCCGGGCTGAGCGGTCTTGGAAGTAAGTCAGGAGCCAGGTGATGGTGGCAATGAGAATTGAGATTGCAGTGAGCAGATCGCTCATATTCCAGACCTCCATATTGAACAGTCGCAGGCGTCCGGCGATCTACTTAATATCGCGCCGGTGAGACGCTTATTTGCAGCCTGCCGCCTGCCATCAGCCGCCGCCCATTTCAACATGTCTTTCAAGTGGACGTGAGATTAACGGAGGCTTATCAGAGGTTAAGCGGAGGGAAGATATAAGGGCGCGGGGTGAGTGTCAATAGTCAGAGGTATTGAATATGTGTCCTCAGAGTGGCTACGCATTCATCCCCCGGCAGAGATGCAGTGGTCGTCTCCGCGCTGCCAAATGATTCTCTTAATCTATTGCTCAGTTTCATTCAAAGGTATTTTTCTGACTTTGAAGACGATCTCATAATCGTCTGGAATCCTGGGGACAACCACCCACACATCCCAATAACCCATCCGGCGGCAGACGGCCAGTGGCGTGTGATAACTGATGTCGAAAAGATATTTCTTAGTAGACGTATCCTTTATGAGTTGATGAGCAAGCCCCCGCGGGCGGTCGCAATAATCCGTCATGAGTGTGATGCCAAGCAGGGAGTGTTTTGTGAAATCAATGCTTTCGAGATTTTTGCGACACCATTCCCGGCTGGCATCTGCGCGGATTGCTTGCTGGAAAGATTCAGCGTCCCTGATAACGCTCTGTCCTGCGCGAGAGTCTCTGATACAGCCTTTAATATCTATTGGGCGAGTTTCGATAATTTCCTGATCGGCTGATATTGTTGATGGGGATTCGGACGGTCGGGGCGCGCCGCTTTGAGCGTGCAGCTTGAAGGGCAAGACGAAGAAGATTAAAGCCAGCAGGGTGGCGCAGCCAGAGAGATTTTTCATGCGCCGCAGAGTAGCAAAAACTCTTAAGCAGGGAAAGTTCAGCCCCCCGGATAGACCCCGCCTAAATTTAGACTTCTCTGTAGATTATTACCAATAGAAGAGCCTATTACGTAAGAGGGTTGCGGATACGGGTATAAACAAAACGGACGGCATGATGCCGCCCGTAGCTCGTCGGTATTATGGAGCGGGCGACGAGACTCGAACTCGCAACCCTCAGCTTGGGAAGCTGATGCGCTACCATTGCGCCACACCCGCTCAAAGAAAATCGTCGATGCCTTCCGCGCGTCAAGCATCCGGGGTGAGATGGAAGATACTCAAACGAATGCGTGGCTGTCAAACCCGGTCTGACGCGGAGACTGTAACGCGCAGACTCT
>DASWNS010000442.1:0-18850 GCA_036399115.1 Pyrinomonadaceae bacterium
GGCGTCTCCGTCGCACAACCCCTGTTCCTGAACATGGTGGCGGAACTCTCTTTCGCCGACACAGACCACGCCCAGAGCGTCGCTGCCGGTGCCCCGCCTCCTTCGCCCGAACAACTCCTCGCGCGCCTGCTTCGCATCGAATACGCACTCGGACGCCGCCGCGCACAACCTCTCGCCCCGCGCACCATCGATCTCGACCTCCTGCTCTACGGCGACGCCTGCTCCGACACGGAATATCTCGTGCTCCCGCACCCGCGCCTGCACCTGCGCCGCTTCGTGCTCGTGCCGCTCTCCGAACTCACGCCCGAAGCAGCGCACCCGAAATTCGGACAGACGTTCGGACAACTTCTCGCCGCCCTGCGTGACGACTCAAGCGTTCGAGTCTGGCGACCGAAATGATCCGTTGCGCCTTGAGAGAGCAAACCGCCCGCAGGTTGTCGCAAACCTGCGGGCGGCTCTCGTTCTCTACTGCTTTTCTCCGGCGCTCAAGGCGCGGCGACGAGGTACACGTCCCACGCCCAGCGATTAACCTTCGCGCCTTTCGTGTCCGTCACCTTCGCGCGATACCGGAAAGGGTTGCCGTGTTCGTCCGTCCTTTTCGACTCGTGATAGTCGAGGCCGAGGGCGGTCACGTCGAGCGCGGGCAGGGGGCGCAGTTCGTTCGACTCGGAGAGGCCGTTGTGATTCGCGTCTTGCCAGAGGCGCAGGCGTGTGAAGACTGCATCGCGCGTGTCGATCAGGCCATCGGCGTTGCCCCCGTGTTGAGGCCGGTCAAACTCGGCGAGGGCGAGGAAGCCTTGCGGGCGTGCGACGGACGGCTGCGGGGTGAGATTGCCGAACAGTTCCGCGCTGTGGTCAATCGTGCCGTTCGCGTTACGGTCGAGGGCGAGCCAGGCGTCGTCGGAGTTGGCGGCAGTCCACGACATGCGGTGACGCACGCCGTCGCCGTTGAAGTCGAAGTCCACGCCGCCCGCCGCGTCGGTGAAGCGGAAGCCGTCGCCCGCCACATCAATAATGATGGGGCTGTAGTCGCAGCACATCTGCGGCGTGCTGCCCGGCTCCGTCAAAGGGCTGTCCTCGTCCGCCTTAAGGAACTGAGGCACTACTTCCGCGTTGCTTCTGGCAAAGGCATGCTTCTTACTATCACTCGTTAAAAGACCGTAACTAACATCGTTACGGTCTTGAGAGGTGGGCACCTGTTCTTTTATTCTTATCCAGCCGCCGGGTTTATCAGGATCGCGGCGAAAGATTCCCCCGCCGCTCCACTTCGTGCCATCATCAAAAACCACATCGCCGACACTTATCTCAAGACGATTGATGCTGGCGGGGTAGTGAGTATTATTGAGAAAATCCCGGATGCCCTCGTAATCCTTCAAGACCATATCCACCGTCTCACCCGGAGGGATAGGAGGCTGGTCAGGATGTGGGGTCGCAATCTCACCCGGCAAGGTCGGGTATTGACCATAAATTATGCGGTCGTGCGCCTCAGGCTCCCCTGGCACACCTTTATCACGCGGAAAACTAAGCTCTATTTCCAAATACGTAATGGTTCTCTCCGAAGTGTTTTTTATGGTGAAGGTTAGTCCCTTCATCCAATCATCATCCGCGCGGAACTTTTCTCCTACGGCTATAGCTGCTCCTTTAGCTTTCAATTTCCCTATTTTGACAGGCTCTTTAGGCCAGCTTAACTTCTTAATCTCTCGCTCCTTCACTTGCCCTGCCAACCCGTGACAGGTGAATACAAACATACTTACAACTAACAGCAGAGACATTACAAAGACTATACCTCGACGTGAGATTGAGAACATGAGGTGCTCCTGTAAGAATATTGTTCAAGGTCAAGCTAGTCAGGATCGAGGGGTTGCGCCAACAAAGAGGCGACGTGAGAACCGCGACAGCCAACTTATAAACCCACCTCATTTACCTGTCAACATCTACTCAACGGAGTGATAATCCGGTGAGCAAGGTGAGTCTGCGCCCGATGTCTACGAAAGACGGTGACGCACGCCGTCCTCGCCGTTGAAGTCGAAGTCCACGCCGCCCGCCGCGTCGGTGAAGCGGAAGCCGTCGCCCGCCACATCAATAATGATGGGGCTGTAGTCGCAGCACATCTGCGGCGTGCTGCCCGGCTCCGTGAAGGGGCTTTCTTCATCCGTCGGGCATGGCACGGCAAACCCCGTCCCGCATTCCGTCGTATCGGGAGGGGGCGGCGGGCAAGGGTCTAAAGAATAGTAAGTGCATCCCACTCGATTGCCGTCGGCATCATCGCAAAACTTAGTTTCGTCCTCTATTTTGCCGCAATAAGACCCGGGAGAGCCGCAGGTAGCGGATTCGACCCAAGCAGCGGGGCCGCAGGTGACACAGGTATGACCTTCCTCCACTTCCCTCCCGGAGAAGCACCCGTAAATGCCGGGGCAGCAGACACCCGCTTGAGGTGAAGCAAAGTTTGGAATCGGCTCAACTGTTCTCTCCACAAATAACTTTGCCGGTAAGAACCTTACCGGCAAGAGTGAGGGGGCGAATTGAAAAGAAGGGGCGAGCGGAGGTTTTAATCCCCCGCCAGACGATGCGCTCTGCGCGGGTGCTGTCTGCCTCCTGCTGCCGCCGCATGAGGAACTTGTCGCGTTCGGGTTGGGCACGGGCAGCCCGCCGGAAGTCCCATAACCCGTCCCGTCGCCGTAATGAAGCTTGCGGAATTTAATGAGAAACTTTTTCGGCTCCGACCACTTGTAGTGTTTTCTGGCCGACTCCCAACCCCTCATCTCATTCTCAGGGACTTTCATGACGTAAGTTTCGCCGGGCTGGATCGGCACGTCTTCCGCCGTCGGGCGGTTTCTAAAATCTCCGATGGCAGGTCGGCCATAAGAAAAGCTCACGGCAACGACACTACCGGTTTCACTCAACACCTCCGGCATACGCAGAGAGAAGCGGAGATAATAGATCGGCTTGTCGCCCGTATTCTTCACCTCGACTTCTACCTCGCGCACCCAATTTTCTTTGTCGAGATTCTTAATCTTCACCTTGATCGGCAGGTGCTTCGGAATCTTATCCTCCAACTCCCGCGCCTCCGGCGACGACTGCGCCGTGCTGGAGACGTTGCCGATGCCACCTAAGACAAGAAAAAAGGCCAGCAACGCGATTGCTGGCACAGTTAATTTGAAGCGACGCGGGTGAGAAAGTCTGAAGTGAGTGTTCACGACTGTGGCTCCTGTCCGGTGGGTGAGAGTTGGTAAAACGTGTGCAGCATATTCCTGTAGGTTAGTGGAGTCAATAGTTATGAAACATCCTTTCCCGCACTCATCGCCCGCCACGACATACGGTGGCGCACGCCGTCGCCGTTGAAGTCGAAGTTCTGCGCGGGTGCTGTCTGCCTTCCTCTCCCGCCGCATGAGGAACTCGTCGCGTTCGGGTTGGGCACGGGCAGCCCGCCGGAAGTCATAAAGCCTGTTCCGTCCCCGTGATGGAGCAAGTAAAATTTGAGGCGGAACTTCTTCGGCTCTGACCACTTACGATTGTCTCTAGCCGCCTCCCAGCCCGCCATATCATTCTCAGGGACTTTCATGACGTAAGTTTCGCCGGGCTGGATCGGTACGTCTTCCGCCGTCGGGCGACTTTCAAAGCGGCCTAATTCAGGTCGGCCATATCTAAAGGTCACGGCAACGACACTACCGGTTTCAGTTATCACTTCCGGCATCTGTAGATTAAAGCCCAAATAATAGATCGGCTTGTCGCCCGTATTCTTCACCTCGACTTCTACCTCGCGCACCCAGTTCTCTTTGTCGAGATTCTTAATCTTCACTTTAATCGGCAGGTGCTTCGGAATCTTATCCTCCAACTCCCGCGCCTCCGGCGACGACTGTGCCGTACCCGGCACGACGCCGACCGCGCACAAGGCAAGGATGGCGGCGAGCATCGTTAGTTTGAGATTCCGTAAGCGAGAGAGGATAGTGTGAGTGTGCATGGCGGTTGCTCCTTTACGTGACCGCGTTGAGGTGAGAGGCGCGTACTGACCAGACGGGTGCAGCTTAGTTGCGCCCTCAGAGCGTGTCAAGAGTTATGCGGACGCGCGGGCAAGCCATCAGTCGCGTAGGCGCGGAGCCGTTTGTCGCTCCTGCAACCAATCCTTGTCTCAGTCGCTTCCCTCGCCTATAATCCGGCTTCCTCGGATCATAGACGACTCGAAATGAGCGACCGCAACTAAATGGCATACCTCAAACAGCAACGCCCCGAAAAAGTTACTGTCCCTTCCCTGCGCGCCAGCAAAGAACGCAAGGAGCGGCTCGTCTGCCTGACGGCTTACGACTACCCGACCGCGCGCATCGTTGACGAAGCGGGCACCGACATCATTCTCGTCGGCGATTCGGTCGGCAACGTCGTCCTCGGCTACGACACGACCGTCCCCGTCACGCTCAAAGAGATGGTCAGGCACACGCGCGCCGTGCGTCGCGGCGTGGAGCGCGCCCTCTTAGTCGCCGATATGCCCTACGGCTCTTATCACACGGGCGAGGACGATGCCGTGCGCGCCGCCCTGCGGCTCATCAAAGAGGGCGGCGCGGAGGCTGTGAAGCTCGAAGGCGGGCGGGCGCGCGAGGGCGTCGTGCGTCGCCTCGTCGCCGAAGAGATTCCCGTGATGGGACACATCGGTTTGACGCCGCAGTCGGTCAACAAGCTCGGCGGCTTTCGCCTGCAAGGCAAGACCGCCGAAGCCGCACGCGCGCTCGTGGAGGACGCACGCGCGCTCGAAGCGGCGGGCGCGTTCGCGCTCGTGCTCGAAGTCGTGCCGCGCGAGATCGCCAGAGTCGTCACGGCGAGCGTCCGCATCCCGACCATCGGCATCGGCGCAGGCGAACACTGCGACGCGCAGGTTCTCGTCATACACGATCTGCTCGGCCTCTCCTTCAGCCCGACGCGCCCGCGCTTCGTACGCCAGTATGCAGACCTGCGCGCGCAGATGACTGAGGCCATCAGCCGCTTCGCCGAAGACGTGCGCACGGGCGCGTACCCGGCGGAGAACGAATCCTACCCACTGCCACGCGAAGCCGCCGCCGAACTCGAAGCGACGCCCATCAGCCAGAGCGGCGACGCGGAGACTGAGCGACCTTAAAAACAGGGGTCGGAGGCTGGAGGCCGGGGGTCAGTGAAAAAACTGATTCCGGCTAAGCTCTGGCCTCCGACCTCTAACCTCTCTTCCTATAACCTCTCTTCCTATGGAAATCATCAATCGTCGTCAACGCATGAATTCGGTGTCGCGCAAGGTGCGACGCGAGTTGGATAAAACTATCGGGCTGGTGCCGACGATGGGCGCGCTGCATGAAGGCCACCTGAGCCTCGTGCGCGAGGCGCGGCGCATGTGCGATGTCGTGGTCGTCTCGGTCTTCGTTAACCCCAAGCAGTTCGGGCCACAGGAAGACTTCTCGCGCTACCCGCGCGATCTGACGAAGGACACGATGGCGCTCGCCGATTACAACGTGGACTACATCTTCGCCCCGCCGCCCGAAGAGATCTACCCGAAAGGGTTTTCCACTTACGTCGAAGTCGAGAGGCTTTCCGAACCACTCGAAGGCGCGGCGCGTCCCGGCCACTTTCGCGGCGTCGCCACCGTGCTCACAGTCCTCTTCAACATCATCCGCCCCGACTTCGCCTACTTCGGCCAGAAGGACGCGCAGCAAACGCTCGTCGTCAAACGTCTCGTGCGCGACCTCGCCTTCGACACCGAGATCGTGATTCTCCCGACCGTGCGCGAAGACTCCGGCCTCGCGCTCTCCTCGCGCAACGCCTATCTCGAACCCGAAGACAAACGCGCCGCCGCCATCATCTATCGCGCGCTCGCACACGCCGAAGCCGCCTACGGCGAAGGCGAGCGTTCGGGCAAGAAACTGGCGGACATCGTGCGCGCAGACATCGAAGCCGAACCGCGCGCCACGCTCGAATACGTCAGCGTCAACGACGCCGACACGCTGGAGCGGCTCGACCGCCTCGACGACCGCCCCGTCCTCATCGCCGTCGCCGCCCGCCTCGGCAAGACCCGCCTCATAGACAACATCGTCCTCAACAAGATGAGCAAGACCGGCCAGCTCGTCATGCCCTAAAGCCGTAAATCGTTAAGCGTAAATCGTAAATAGAAGGAAGCAGGTTTTCTCTATTTACGATTTACGCTTAACGATTTACGGCCTTCTTGCCGTCTCCGTTTCAGTCCCGCCCCCCTCTTCATATAAAATCAGTGGGATGCCTGAACGAACAAAACATAAAGCTCATATTGAATTTACTTTGAACGGCGAAGCCGTCGAAGTGGCGTTCGCGCCGCACAAGACGCTGCTCGAAGTCCTGCGCGAAGATTTGAATCTGATGGGCACGAAGCACGGCTGCGAACTCGGCGAGTGCGGCACGTGCGCCGTCCTCGTCAACGGTCGCTCGGTGCTCTCGTGCCTCGTGCTCGGTCTGGACGCCGAAGGCCGCAGCGTGGAAACCGTCGAAGGCATGGCAAGCCCGGCGGGACTTCACCCGTTGCAGGAAACCTTCGCGGACACGGGCGCGGCGCAGTGCGGCTACTGCACGCCCGGCTTCCTGCTCGTCGCCAAAGAACTGCTCGCGGTCAATCCGAAACCGACGCGCGAAGAGATCAAAGAAGCCCTCTCCGGCAATCTCTGCCGCTGCACGGGCTACATCAAAATTTACGAAGCGGTGGAACTCGCGGCGGCGCGCATGCGCGGCGAAGAGTTGGAACTGCCGCGCGAAGCCGTCTACGGCCTCGAATAGTTCTCACCGATGGAAATTCGACGCCTGAAGGTAGCTCGGCCTCAAAGTTTTTCGGACCGTAATATCCTCAAATTATATGCCGAACAAAATCTCACAGCACATTGACAACTTTCGCCAGAAAGTAGAAGTGGCGAATAAGGAAGCGACAAAAAAAGAGGCATTCAAAGATTTACTCAATCGCCTCTACGCGGACGACGAAGAGACGCGTAAGGTGGTTGATGCGATTAGCGGCGGGGCGGAGCGCGCCGTCGTCAACATTCCGCGCAAAGGTAAGCGGCATCGAGGCAGCGCCGACACGCTCTACAATAGAACCATCATCGAGTTTGAGAATGATTTGCGGAAGTCTCTCGCGCACGGCAAAGAGCAACTCGCGGGCTATCTACTTGGAGAAATCAACTCCGGGGAGACTTACAATCACACGCTGATCGCCTCCGACTTCATCAACTGGAAAGTTTACGCGCCCGATGTGTCTCAACTCGCGATGTTGGAAACGGTCAACGAAGACGAACTTAAACTCAAAGAGGTTGAAAGCACCTCTTTCACGCTGACGGAGCATAACGCGGAGGAGTTTTACTACTGGATTGATCGCTATCTGTTCAGAGAGAAGAAGCAGCGGGCGACGCTCAAGCGCATTGCGGAGTCGTTCGGCTATCAAAGCCCCGTCTTCATTCAGTGCTTCCGCGACTTGACGAAAAGTTTTCGCGCCGTCAAAGCGAGCGGTGAGGTGCAGGTTTCCTTTGAGCAGTGGGAAAAGTTTCTGAGTATCGCTTACGGTTCTTTCGTCGCCAGCGAACAGAATTTTCTGATTCACACTTACCTGAGCGTTTTCGCCAAACTCCTCGCTTATGCGGTCGTCTCGAATAACGACATTGATGAAGAGAAGTTGCGTGAGGCAATCGAAGGCTCGCTCTTCGATCAATTCAATATTACCAACTTTGTCGAGAACGATTTCTATCATTGGGTCGCAAGCGCAGAGATTTTCCCCGCGCTGAAGGAGTCATTTCGCGGCATCACGCAGGAGTTTGCCACCTATGATTTTCAGGACGTGGACGAGGACGTGTTGAAGGGGGTCTATCAGGAGATGATCGATCTCGACACGCGCCACGCGCTCGGCGAGTACTACACGCCCGACTGGCTATGCGAGCGCGTCGTGGCAGAGTTCAAGTTCCAACCGACGGACAAGATTCTCGATCCTTCGTGCGGCAGCGGCTCTTTCCTGCGCGCCGTGATCGGGCGCATTCGGAAACTCCACCCGCGCGTGACGGTCGAAGATTTGAACGAGCAGATTTACGGCATAGACATTCACCCGCTCTCCGTGCAGATCGCCAAAACGACGCTGCTCCTGGCTTACGGGCGCGCGGTTGTGAATGCTAAGAAGCCCGTCCACCTCAATATCATTTTGGCGAACACGCTCCTCTTGCCGGATGAAGTTAGCGATCTCTTCGGTAAGCATTTCACAGTGAAGATTGACCGGAAAGACTATGAGCTTGACGTGGGCGTGCTCGACGATTTGCGCGTGTTCGATGAAGCATTGAATTTAAGCGATGATCTGGCGGAGCAGACGCGGGGCAAAGGCGCGCAAGCTTTGTCCGATTTCAGGAACGCGCTCGAACAGCAAGCGGGGGCGGGCGAATTGAGCGAAGAGGTAGCGGAGAGTTTCCACCGGATTTATCAGGGCTTCAAGCGGGCGAAGGAAGATGGACGCGACAGCATCTGGAAGTTTATCGTGCAAAATCTCTACAAGCCTCACTTTCTCGCCGCAAAAATTGATTACATCGTCGGCAACCCTCCATGGTTCACTTACAGTGACATCAATAACGAAGATTATCAGGTCTTGCTGAACAAACTCGCCGTAAAGCATGACGTGAAACCTGAACGCAGAGCCAACTTCCCGCATCTCGAAATCGCGGCGATCTTTCTCGCCTATTGCAGCGGCTTCTTTTTGCGCGCGGGGGGAAAGATCGCGTTCGTGTTGCCGCGTAGTTTCTTCAGCGCGGATCAGCACGACAACACGCGCAGCGGCAAGGCCAAAGGCTTCGCGCTCACCGGAGCGTGGGATTTGAAAGACGTGTCGCCGTTATTCCGCGTGCCGACTTGCGTGCTGATTGGAGAGCAGCGGGCGGAAGCGGCAACTGCCGTGACCGTGAGCATCGAGGGCAGGACGTTTGAAGGAAAGCTACCGGCGCACAACTGCAACCTCAAAGCAGCCGCGCCGGAATTGACTGAGGCAAGCGTTAGATGGTTTTACGCGAAGCAGGGTCGGTCAACCGCCTTTTCGATGCGTCAGCCTGATGCCAGAAACACGACCAACCCTTACAAGAAAAATTTCAAGCAGGGAGCGACGATTGTGCCGCGCGCCTTCTACTTTGTGGACATCAATCAGGAGCTGCCGCCCGACTTCGAGGAGAGACTCATCAACGTCCGGACGGCGGCGTCGATTCAGCCGGAGGCGAAAAAGCCCTGGACAGAGATTACGCTCAAGGGGCGCATCGAGAGTCGCTTTCTGTTTCGCACCGCCCTGTCGAAAAGTATTCTGCCGTTCGCGCTCTTTGCGCCGAACCTGGTAGCGTTGCCTATCACTGTCAAGCAGAACACCAGCGGGAGCAAACAGCTTGAAATGCTATCGGCTGAGCAATTGCGCAAGGACGGTTTTCTCCACGCCGCGAAATGGTTCACGGAGGTAGAAAGACTATGGGAAGAACGTAAGACCGACAAATCCAGGAACATGACCAATCTAGGTCGCGTCAACTACCAGGGCGGCTTAACGGGGCAAAATCTCGACGCGCCTTATCTCGTCCTTTACAACTCTTCGGCGCAGGATGCCAACGCGACGGTAGTTAAGCGCACGGACTTCGATTTGGAGTTCATCGTCGAAAGCGTGGCCTACGTGTTTTATACCTACGCGCTCGATGAAGCATACTATCTCGCGGCAATTTTCAATTCATCTGTGCCAAACGAGAAGATGAAAGACTTCCAGGCCAGAGGTTTATTCGGGGCGCGCCATGTTCATAAAAAAATCCTCGATGTTTACTTTCCCAGATTCGTCGCGGGCGATGACAAGCATGCGCGCCTCGCCCGCCTGAGCGAGACGGCGCACAAAAAAGCCAACGCGTTTTTGCTCGCCAACCCGCCCGCCGGCGCACTCACGCCCCGACGCCTCGGCAGGCTACGCGTCGCCGTCAAGACGGAACTCGCGGCGGAGTTGAGCGCGATTGATGAATCCGTCAAAGAGATCATCGCCTAGTCGTCTCCGAATGGCGGAAGGCGACACACGGTAGAGACAGGTCTGAATTAAAAACAATTATGAGCCAGAACAAGGACAGCAAAGATTTCAAAGTCGTGGGTCGGCCTTTTCGCAAAGTTGATGCGCGGGCGAAGTGTGCGGGGCAGACGAAGTTTGCCGACGACATCGTCTTGCCGCGCATGCTCTTCGCCAAACTTTTGCGCACGCACGAACCGCACGCGCGCATCGTGAGCATAGACATCTCGAAAGCCGTGGCCTTGCCCGGCGTGCACGCCGTCATCACGGGCAAAGATTTGCCGACCACCTACGGCATCCTGCCCGTCAGTCAGGACGAGCACGCCCTGTGCGTGGATCGCGTGCGCTATATCGGCGACCCGGTGGCCGCCGTCGCCGCCGTGGATGAAGACACGGCGTTTGCGGCGATGAACCTGATCGAAGTTGAGTATGAAAAGCTGCAAACGATCACGAGCATCGAAGAGGCCATAATGATCGACGAGCCGCGTGTGCAGGACTACGGCGAGAGCGGCAACGTCCACAAAAAAGTCCACCTCGAATTCGGCGACATGGACGAAGGCTTCGCCGAGGCCGACCACATCCGCGAAGACACCTTCTTCTACGAAGGCAACACGCACCTGCCGATGGAGCAGCACGCGGCGGTCGCCCACTTCGACCCGGACAACAAGCTGACGCTGTGGAGTTCCACGCAGACGCCGCACTACGTCCACCGCGCGCTCACGAAAGTTTTAGGCTTGCCCGCCGCGCACATTCGCGTCATCGCCACGCCGAACGGCGGCGGCTTCGGCGGCAAGAGCGACCCGTTCAACCACGAAGTCGCCGTCTGCAAGCTCTCGATGATCACGGGTCGCCCGGTCAAAGTAACTCTAACGCGCGAAGAAGTTTTCTACTGTCATCGCGGTCGCCACCCCGTCCTGATGAACGTCAAGACGGGCTTCAAACGCGACGGCTCGATCACGGCGATGGACTTCCAGACGTTTCTCGACGGCGGCGCATACGGCTCTTACGGCGTCGCCTCCACCTTCTACACGGGCGCGCTGCAAACCGTCACCTATGAAGTGCCGCGCTATCGCTTTCGCGGCCTGCGCGCCTTCACCAACAAACCTCCCTGCGGTCCCAAACGCGGGCACGGCACGCCGCAACCGCGCTTCGGCCTCGAAGTTCAACTCGACAAGATCGCAGACGATCTCAAACTCGACCCGGCGGAGATGCGCCTCAAGCATCTGGTCAAACCCTACTCGCTCACGGCCAACTACCTGCGCATCGGCAGCATGGGACTCGGCAAGTGCATCGAGAAGATCGTGGAAGGCTCGGATTGGAAGAACAAGTTTCGGAAGCTGCCTTACGGCAAGGGCGTGGGGCTGGCATGCAGCAGCTACATCTGCGGCGCGGGGCTGCCGATCTACTGGAACAACATGCCGCACTCCGGCGTCCAACTCGGCCTCGACAGGCAGGGAGGCGTGCGCGTGCAGTGCGGCTCGACCGACATCGGGCAAGGCTCTGATTCCATCCTCGCCTACATCGTCGCCGAAGTCTTAGGCATAGACCCCTTCGACATCCGCGTCCTGACCGCCGACACAGACCTCACGCCCGTCGATCTCGGCAGCTATTCGAGCCGCGTCACCCTGATGACCGGCAACGCCGCGCTGCAAGCCGCCGAACGCGCGCGCGAACTACTGAGCCGCGCCGTCGCCGAAAAGCTCTCGCTGCCGGTCGAAAATCTCTCGTTCGCAGACCATCGCGTCTTCGACGTGGAGAACCCGGAGGTGGGCGTCACCTTCGCCGAGGCGGTCGTGCTCGCCGAATCGAAATACGGCACGATTGGCACGGTCGGCTCATATACGCCGCCGCGCTCGCCCGGCAAGTTCAAAGGCGCGGGCGTCGGACCCTCGCCCGCCTACAGTTACTCTGCGGCCATTGCCGAAGTTGACGTTGACGCGGAGACGGGCTTCATCACGGTCGAGCGCATCTGGATCGGCCACGACATCGGTCAGTCGATCAACCCGATGCTCGTCATGGGACAGGTCGAAGGCGGCGTCTACATGGGCTTAGGCGAAGCGTTGATGGAGGAGATGATCTATCGCGCCAACCGCAACGTCGTGCACAAATTCCCTTCGCTCCTCGAATACAAGAGTCCGACGACGCACGAGATGTGCGATGTCAAAACTTATCTCATCGAAGACGCCGACCCGAATGGTCCCTTCGGCGCGAAGGAAGTGGGACAGGGGCCGCTGCTGCCCGTCATGCCGGCGGTGGCTAACGCCGTCTACGATGCCGTGGGCGTGCGCGTGGACGAAGTGCCGATCACGCCCGAAAAAGTTCTGGCCGCGTTGCGCGCCAAAGCGCAGGGCAAACCCGCGCGCTTCGGACCCAAAGGCGTGCCCGTCGTCGAATGGCCGGAACCGCTCAAAGTCGCCACCCCTGCGGAGGGCGGCGACGGGCGCGAGATGCCGCGCGTGGCGATTCATTCGTAAGCACGCGTCTCCGTTTTATCTCTTTTGCTACGGCATGTTCTTTATCGAAGGTCGCTCGCGCGTTTACTATCACCACTGAATCCGACAAGGAGTTTGAAGATGATCGCCGCACCTCGTAAGTTTTTTTCGCTCCGTGCAGCATGCGCAGGGATTTGCGCGCTGGCGCTTGGATTGACACTTTCCGCTTGGCCGCAAACGTCGTCGGCGCAGGACAAGATCACAACGCAACTCGGCGACTCGGCTGAAGGAGCAGCCATCTTCAAGACGCCGAAGGGCTACATGCAGATTAAGCTCGAAGGGTTCAGAGGCGTCTTGATCCTCGACCCGAAGAAGCCCGCAGGGATGTTTATCTCTTATCCTGACGACAAGGAGACGACCGAATCCTTACGCCGACGCGTTCGCACGAGGGTCACGGAAATGTTCATTCACGGCGACAAGACGCCGGAACTGGACTGGAGCGCCAAACCGCTCCCGCCGCACAAGGGCGACGGCGAAGGGAAAGCGTCGCTGGAGACGGCCACGTCGGGCGAGACGGAGATTCAACTTGCGACTTACGAGCGCACAACGGGCGTTCGCCCTTTCGTCTATGGTTACTTCGCCATGCGCAACAAGTCGGGTAAAGGCGAAAAAGTGCACTTCATTGACGAGCAGGGTCTAGGGGTCAAGAAGTTCGACGAACTCTGGCAATCAATGCCCGGCTCGAAATAGAGAAGGCGGCAACAGCGGGAGCATCGTGCGGCGCGTACGTCGCCGGTGACGCTCCTCTGTCGCTGTTATCATTCGCGGTTGTCATTTGAAAAACATGAGGGTTATTGAATCGTTATGATGAGACTTCCGAAGTTTGAGTATCGCGTGCCGAGAGAAGTGAGGGACGCGGTGAAGATGATGGCGGACGCGGGCGCGCAGGGGCAGTTCGTCGCGGGCGGGACGGACTTGTATCCGAATATGAAGCGGCTGCAACAGACGCCGAAGATCGTGATCTCCGTGGGGCGCATCGCAGAGTTGAATAAGATCGAGGGCGACGGCAAGAGCGGCGTGCGCGTGGGCGCGGGCGTGTCGCTCACGGATTTGTGCGAGCACCCCGTGATCAATCGCGATTACCCGATGGTGGCGGCGGCGGCGCGCACGATCTCGACGCCCGTGCTGCGCAACATGGGAACGATTGGCGGCAATCTTCTGCTCGACACGCGCTGCAATTACTACAACCAGAATTACGAGTGGCGCAAGGGCGTCAATTTCTGCATGAAGAAGGACGGCGACGTGTGCTGGGTTGCGCCCGGCTCTTCGAAGTGCTGGGCGGTGCAGTCAGCTGATCTCGTGCCGCTGATGGTCGCGCTCGGCGCGCGCGTGCGTTTCGTCTCGACGCTCGGCGAGCGCGAGGTGACCGCCGCCGGGTTGTATAACGACGACGGCATAGACTACCTGCATAAGCGTCCCGATGAACTGCTGGCCGACATTCAACTGCCGCCTCTGAACGGCTGGCGCGCAGTCTATAAAAAACTGAGACGGCGCGGCGCGTTCGATTTCCCGGTGCTCGGCGTCGCCGCGCGACTCGACATGGAAGCGGACGGGACGGTGAAGGATGCGAAGTTGATTCTGGGCGGCGTCGCGCCCGCGCCCCTCTCCGTGACGGAAGCGCAAAATGCTTTGATCGGCGCGCCGCTCGACGCCGAACGCATACGCGCGGCAGCCGAAGCCTGCTACGTCAAAGCCCGACCGCTCGACAACACGGATTTCATCATGAACTGGCGCAAGCAGATGACGCGCATCTACGTCGTGCGTGCGCTCGAATCTTTGCAAGGCGAGTAGCGGGTCATTTTTCGGAAACAGTTGCCGCGCCCGGCGCGTTTAAGGTGGAGACATAGCAGTCCGCCCAATCTGAAATTTCCGAAATTCTGGAGACGTTAAATGAAAAAGTTGATCTTAATTATCGCGGCTCTCGTGTCGCTGTCCTCCGCCGCCTTCGCGCAACAGGGTGCGGAGGCCGAGCGTGAGGCGGTGAAGCAGGCCGTGCTGGATTACGTCGAAGGCATCTACACGGTTGACGCTTCGCGCATCGAACGCAGCGTCCACCCCGAACTGGCGAAGCGCGGCTTCTTCGTGAAGCGGGGCGAAACCGCCTACAGTTCCGACGTGATGACCTTTCAGCAACTCGTCGAACTCGCCAAGACCTACAACAAGAACGGGCGCGTGCCGAAGGAGGCCCCGAAGGAAGTGGTCATCTACGACGTGTCCGACCAGACCGCGAGCGCGAAACTCACAGCCGTCTGGGGCATAGACTATATCCATCTCGCCAAGTACGACGGCAAGTGGAAGTTCGTCAACGTGCTCTGGCAGACTCCGCCCAAGAAATAAGGATGAGGAATGAGGGATGAGGGATGAAATAAGAAAGGCATTCAAGAGGTTGAGTGCTTTCGTTCATCCCTCATCCCTCATCCCTCATCCCTCATCCCTCATCCCTCATCCCTTGCCTGTCGCCGCCCTCCTCCTCGCCGCCGGACGCTCGCGGCGCATGGGCGCGTTCAAGCCTCTCCTGCCCTTCGGCGCGCAGACCGTCATCGAAACCTGCATCAACCAACTGCTCGCGGCTGGCTGCGAAGAGATCGTCGTCGTCGTCGGCCATCGCGCGGAAGAAGTGCGCGCGCGCGTGTCGCACCTTCCCGTCCGTTTCGCCTGCAACGATGAAGCGGGGAGCGAGATGGGCGTCTCGATTGCGCGGGGCGTGGAAGAATTGACGGCGGGCGACCGCGCCGCAGCAGCGACGACGACGACGCCGGGCGCAGTCTTGATCGCGCTCGCAGACCACCCGGCGGTGACGGCTCAAACAATCGAAGAGGTCATCGCAGCGCACCGTCGCACGGGCGCGCGGCTCGTCGTGCCGGAATGGCAGGGGCGCGGCGGGCATCCGGTGTTAGTCAGCATGGGGCTTCGCGCGTCGCTCCTGAATCTTGACTCCGTGGGCGGGCTGCGCTCGCTCTTTGCGGCGCACGCGGGCGAGGTTTTGCGCGTGCCCGTCGCGTCCGGCTACATTGCGCGCGATATGGATACGTGGGAAGATTACCGCACGCTGCATGAGGAAGTTTTCGGCGTCCCGCCGCCCGTCACACTTTTGTCCGGGCAGCAAACTTGAAGAGGCTTCTGTCCCGCTTCAATCCAACTGTTCTTTCTGACCGTACATCTAACTACTCGGTACGGGAGCTTTTCACGCACAGGCCGGGTGCGACGCGGGCGACGGACAAGTCAGCCCCGAACTGCAACTCGATAGCGTGAGACGCCCACTAGAAGGAGAAAAGAATGTTTATCAAGTCCCCCCGTTTCATCCTCAGTCTGGTGCTCTCCTCAATGCTCGTCTTCGCGCAGGCGCTCGCTTCCACGCCCGCGCCAGTCAAGACACAGGAGGGCTTGTTGGACTTTTCGCTGCGCTCGGTTGACGGCGGCAGCATCACCTCCGAGCAGCTTCGCGGCGACGTAGTGATCCTCGCTTTCGGCGCATCGTGGCTGCCGCTCTCGCGCACGCAGGTTGAAGGCGTGCAGCGGCTCGCGGACGAATACCGCGAACGCGATCTCAGGGTCTACTGGGTGAGCACGGATTCCGAATCGCAGAAATCGAAGAACTTCGCGACGGACGATCAACTGCGTTCGTTCGCGCGCAAGAACGGGCTGAAGATCGGCGTCCTGCGCGACCCCGACGGCGCGCTCTTCAAACGCCTCGGCGTTGATCGCAACCAACTGCCCGCGCTCGTCATCTTCGACAAAGAAGGACAGATTTCCGGCGCGCCCATCGGCGGACTCGACCCCGGCGGCAACCTCGTCCAACGCCTCTCCGCGCGCATCAACGCGCTGCTCTGAACAGCAAGTAGGAAGCGGGAAGGATGAACGACGAAGGGAAGCACTCAGGAGACTGAATGCTTCCCTTCGTCGTTCATCCTTCCCGCTTCCTACTTAACTTCGGCTCTCAGCCGCCAACTTGTAGACGAGCCGGATCGGCAACCCGACGATGTTCCAGTAGTCGCCCTCGATCTCTTCGATGAAGAGCGCGGCGTGCCCCTGTATGGCATACGCGCCCGCCTTGTCGGCAGGCTCGCCCGTCGATACGTACCAGTCAATCTCCGCATCCGACATCGAAGCGAAACGCACGCGCGTCAGTTCGTGCGCCACCAGCACCTCGTTCGTCTCGGCGCGCACGAGCGCAACTCCGCTCAGCACGTCATGCCACCTGCCGTCGAGCAACTTGAGCATCCGCCGCGCGTCCGCCTCGTCCTTCGGCTTGCCGAGCACCTGCCCCGCCACCACGACGACCGTGTCCGCGCCGAGCACCAGCCCTTTTGTTCTCCCCGCCGCCACTGCTTCCGCCTTCTCGCACGCCAGCCGCTCCACGTATTCGACCGCGCCTTCGCCCTCCCGCGCAGACTCGTCGATGTCCGCCGCCTCCACTTCAAAAGGCCAATTCGTCCGGCGCAAAATCTCCGCGCGTCGCGGGCTGCCCGAAGCCAGCACCAGTTGTTCGAGCGCGAACCCGCCCGCGCCGCCCGCCGAAGCCTCTACTTGTCGCTCTCCACGATTTTCCATTACACTCCCTAACGATTGAGGATTTCAGATTACGGAATGCGGATTCTAAATTGATTAAGCCGGGATTGCCAATCCGCGCTCCGCACCTACTGATCGGTCTTTCGCAATCCGGAGTCCGCAATTGAAAAGATGGACGATCTAATTCGATCACTGCCCAACCTGCTGCGTGCGGCGGGCGACGCGGAAGAGGTGGCCGAAGCGGCGGCGATGGTGGCCTGGCGTCGCGTGGCGGGCGAAGCCTTGCGCGGGCAGGCCGTGCCGTTTCGACTTCATCGCAAACTGCTGGTCGTCGCCGTGCCCGATACCGCCTGGCAGAAACAACTCGAATCCATCAGCGGCCAGCTCATCTTTCGTCTCAACTCGATGCTCGGTCAGGCCGTCGTCACCTACATAGAGTTTCGCGTCGATCCGAAGACCGTCCGCGCAGAACGCGCACGGCTCGGCCAGACCGAATTTGACCGCGCCGCACATGAACGACGCTCGCTGCAAAACGCGCGTCAACTCACGGACGCCGCCGACGCCATTCAGGACGAAGACCTGCGCCGCCGCTTCCTGCTCGCCGCCGGAAGCTACATCGGCGCGCAACAGAAGAACAAGTGAGCAGTGAGCGGCAGGCAGTAAGCAGTTAAAAACAGTCTTCCTACTGCTCGCCGCCTGCTGCTCAACGCTTACCGCTTACTCTTAACTTATATGCCCATCACAGAATCCGACATCGAAAAGATCGCCGCGCTTGCGCAACTGGAGATCACGGACGAAGAGCGTCGCGCGTTGACGCCGCAGATCGCTTCGATTGTGACCTACGTGGAGCAGTTGAACGAACTGGACACGAGTGCGGCGGAACCCGCTCTCGGCGGGCTGACGCCGGAAGGCGCGCGCACCGACACCGCGCGCGAAGATGCACCGCTCCCCTCCCTCGGCCAGTCGCTCGCGCTCGATCAAGCGCCCGACGCAGCCGCCGGACACTTCCGCGTCCCTAAAGTTTTGTAAATAGCCGTCAGCCGTGCGCCGTTAGCTTCAATGCTTCGGCCCACCGCCGACAGCTAATAGCTGACAACCATTTTATGAGCATCGAAAACATCAGGAGACGCCTCGCGAGAGGCGAACAGGACGCACGCGCCGCCTCGGAGACTGCGCTCAACGCTGCGGAAGAGTTGAACGAGACGCTGCACGCGTTTTTGCAGATCGACCGCGCGGGCGCGCTCGCACGCGTGGACGCGCTCGACGCGCGACGCGACGAGTCGTTGAACGGCGCGCTCGGCGCAGTGCCCGTTGCCATCAAAGACAACATCTGCGTGCGCGGCCTGCAAACTTCGTGCGGCTCTGCCATCCTCGGCGATTATCAACCGCCCTACAACGCCACCGTCATCGAACGCCTGCTGGACGCCGGCGCAATCATCGTCGGCAAGACCAACTGCGACGAGTTTGCGATGGGATCGTCAAATGAGAATTCGGCCTTCGGTGCGGTGCGCAACCCTTGGGACACAAAGCGCGTGCCCGGCGGATCGTCGGGCGGTTCGGCGGCGGCGGTCGCGGCGCGCATCGTGCCCGTCGCTCTGGGGTCGGACACGGGCGGTTCGGTGCGCCAACCGGCGTCGCTCTGCGGCATCGTCGGCGTCAAACCCACTTACGGGCGCGTCTCGCGTTACGGCCTTGTCGCCTTCGGCTCGTCGCTCGATCAAGTCGGCGTCTTCGCCACGAACACGCACGACGCGGCATTGACCCTCTCCGTCATCGCCGGACGCGATGCGCGCGACGCGACGACCGCCGACATGGTCGTGCCCGATTACGTCTC
>DASWNS010000443.1:0-3009 GCA_036399115.1 Pyrinomonadaceae bacterium
AGCGATGCCCTCGTATTCGGCGTCGTCAGAATCAGCCTGCGCTACCACCACGGCACCCCCATCTGCTTCGAGCGACTTGGTGTCAGTCCCACGCCTCCAACGCTCGGAGTATGAGTCATCAGCCTTCCCAGGGCATTCCATCAGTTCGGCTAACTGGTTGGCGACGTTAATCACCTCGTCACAGGAGCGGTAATTCGTCTCTAGCTCGAATATCTTCGCGCCGCGAAAATCTTCAGGGAAATGGCTGACGTTCTGGCGCGACGCACCGCAAAAGAGATAAATCGCCTGCCGCAGGTCACCGACCACCCACGGCGGGTTGTCCTCGCTGCAAAGTTCACCCAGCAACATGGCGACTGCTCGGCTGACGTCCTGATACTCGTCAATCATCACCCACTTGTGGTGGTTGCGTAGGCTCGCGGCTAGCTCCTTGTCCCGTTCGAGAAGATCTAGTGGCATGACAATCAGATCGGCGAAGTCCACCGCGTTGAGGCCGGTTTTAACCCGCTCGTACTCTCGGAATATTGAGAGCAAGGCGCGCGATCTCTCTTGGACGGGCTTTTGTTCCGGCTCTTCGACGCCCCACTGGTCGATAGCCTCCTCCAACTTGTCGGGGCTGACGCGCCGCTCTTTGAGGCGGCAGATCTGCCGCAACGCCTGGCGCGCCGTCTCTTCGGGCTGCTTCAAGTCGATGATCGCGTCGCAATCGACCCTCCCCAGCAGCCCGTTTATGAGTTCCTCTTGGCGTGCCTCGTCCAGAACGGTTATCTCCGGATCGAGTCCGATTCGGTGACCGTGTGTGAGCAGGAACGAGTAGCCGAAGCTGTGGAAGGTCGTGATCTCCATCTCTGACGCCGTCTCGGCGTCGAACTTCTCCGCCACCCGCTCGCGCAGTTTGTCAGCAGCCTCGTTGCTGAAGGTGAGCACTAGCATTTGCCTCGGCTGGGCGCCCTTCTCCCTCCGCAGGTACTCGATCCGCATTACGAGCGTCGATGTTTTACCCGTCCCCGGTCCCGCGTTGACGAGTGCTGGGGTGCCCACGTGGGTCGCCGCCGCGACCTGTGTCTCGTCGGGCAACAAGGCCCGACGCGGCTCGTCCTTAACTTCGGGCGAGTGTTCCAGTGCCATATCAGACAGACCTTCGACGAGTTGCACCCTAACGAAATCTTCGGGTAACCCGCGTTCGGCAGCGAGTGACTTTGACGTCGCCGATTGGTCGCGTAGCCACTGTTCAAAGATTTCGCCGCTCGAACAAACAAACTCTTTAGCGAAGGCGTCGGCTTCGATCTCTTCGCGCGCTCGGCTGTTGTAACGCGCGAGGGCGGGGGCGCCCCTGCCGAGGTAGATGGAAGGGAGCAGTTGGGTGGTTCCTGAGAGCTGATCGGTCAGGCGCTTGTGAAGGTCAAGGTGCCCCAGTTCGTGCGCGACGACTAGCAGTCTTTGGACCGGGTCTGCGTTGAGGCGTTTGACGTAACAAAGTTCCCTTTCGAAGACGCTCAGTTCTGCCTCGTTGTCGTTAATCTCGTGCGCCTCCACGGCGCGCACCCGGATGCGGTGCTCTTTGAAGAGGTAGTCCTTGATGCCTTCGAACAGACCTTCGCTTCCCGCCCCAATTAGGGCACTGAGAGCGCGGGCTCGTTGTTTCGCGTGACTCAGCGACCTCATGCACCTCAATCCTCACTAGCCAGTTCCAGCCAGAGCCTTTTCTTCTCGGAGCTCATCCCTGACCGGTTAATGACCTGCTCGTATGTCAGCGACTCTGCCGACGACTTGCGCAGCGCCGCCATGGGCAGCTGTAGGGCAAGCGCCTCAGCCCCTTCCTCCTCACCTATGCCCCAGATCTCGGCACCCCGGCGGACGATCTCGCCTCGCACGCGCTTAAATTTGTCTGCGGGCTGACGTTGAACGAACTTGATGACGGAAGCCTCGACATCCATGCTTCCTGTGATTTCATCAACGTCGCGGCCCGTACGTTCCTGTAATAGACCTAGGTAAGCGAGAGGCACCGCTTGAACCTGCGCCGTCGGTCTCGGTTCGACCGCGACGCCAGCGGGCGCGTCTGGCGAGGCTTCCGGTGTCTGTCCCGACTCCTCCCTTGCGATCCTGTTAGCCAAGGCGAACCCTTCCTCCCGTAGCCAAGACAGTGTGCGGTAAGCCGATTTTCCGGCGTCCGACTGCGGTGGCGCAGCCAGTTCGCTCTCGACCAGCAGCCCAAAAAAGTCATAAAGAGCTTCGGCGTGCTCGGGGTGTTCAGCAGCCAGCCGATCAACCGCCATGTCATCACGCCCGGTAACCCATGCCATTTCTAACTGCGCGCACAAGCTTTCGGGCAGCTCTACGCCGAAACGAGGGGATCCGTCTCCCGCCGCCCTCGGTCCGTAGACTTCTTGCAGCAAAGCCGGGACGCTCAAATCCTCGTCCAGACTCTCCCAGTGGAGACCTTCGCCGGAGGGTGTCACTTCGACCTCCTTCAGGTCCCCGGGGGCAGCGCCACGAAGGTTTGGGAATAGCTCCGGGGAGAAGGCGAGATCTTCCCCTCCCCTCAGGCGGATAATCACTTGGCGTGAATCAGGGTCGTAGCGGGCGGAGAGGGCGCGGGGCTCGACCGCGTTGGCGCGCTCGCCTGCCTGTTTCGCCTGCCTGTATTCTTCGTCAAACTTCTTTTTGGTTTCCATGAATCTTTCTCCATTCTCGGAGCAGGTACTGCTGTTGCTCTTTCACGATGACGCGTGCTTGGCGCGCATCCGATGGGTTCATGGGAGACAACTCTTTAACCATGCGCGGGGCTTCGGATTCGCTTCCAAGGGCGAATATGAGTTCGCCCTCCGCCTTAAACACGTGCACGTGGGAAGGTAGGTGGTCGTTAGTATAAATGCGCACCTTAAAACCATTTTGTCTTAGTACCGTCGGCATGTCGGTGTAGATGAACCGCGCCATCTCCGATCAACTACTGCAGGAAGCGCCGTAGCCACTCGGCGTCAATTTCGTGTTGGCGCTGTGCAAGCAGCGCCG